>NZ_JANMZA010000283.1:0-5202 GCF_031382685.1 Chamaesiphon sp. OTE_8_metabat_110
GATCGAGCCACGACAGGCGGGGTAATTTTAGAAGGGAGAGAAATTACCGAACCTGGGCCAGATCGAATGGTAGTATTTCAGAATTATTCGCTATTACCATGGTTATCAGTGCGGGAAAATATTGCTCTTGCCGTCGATGAAGTTTATAGTAGACAACCCAAAGGCGAACGCAAAAGTATCATCGAACATCATATCGAATTAGTTGGTCTACAAAACTCAGCGAGTAAACGTCCTGGCCAACTTTCAGGGGGAATGAAACAGCGCGTCGCGATCGCGCGTGCCCTAGCTATTCGCCCTAAACTACTACTATTAGACGAACCCTTCGGTGCCCTCGATGCCCTCACCCGTGGCGGCTTACAGGAGCAATTGATGCACATCTGCGAAGAGAGTGGCGTTACTGCCGTCATGGTGACACACGATGTCGATGAAGCCTTATTATTATCCGACCGGGTGGTGATGCTCACAAACGGCCCCGAATCCCAAATCGGTCAAATCCTCACCGTCGATTTGCCTCGTCCCCGCCAGCGGATGGAAGTAGTCAAGCATCCCGACTACTACCCGATGCGGAGTGAAATCATCGACTTCCTCAACCAGCAAAAACGCGTCAAACAACGTCAAGCAAATAAATCGACAACGATCCTCGCCCCCCAAACCAAAAAAATCGAACAAACCACCGTTAATATCGGCTACATCCCACTCACCGACGTTGCGCCGTTGATTATCGCCAAAGAAAAAGGCTTCTTTGCTAAGTACGGCATCGAGCAAATCAACCTCCTCCAGGAAGCGAACTGGGACGCGATCGCCGACCATATTGTCAGCGGCGAACTTCACGCGGCTCAGATGGTCGCAGGGATGCCCCTAGCCCTGACTCTGGGCACGAACGATCGACCATCAACCCCAATTTCCGTCCCTCTCGTCCTCTCGCGGAACGGCAACGCTATCACTCTGAGTACCCAGCTCTACAGTAAGGGCATCCGCACGCTCCAAAACCTGAAGGCGGCAATTAAAACCACAATTATCGAGCGGAAACTGACCCTTGGCATCGTCCATGAATGCTCGATGCACAACCTGATGCTGCGGTATTGGCTCGCCTCCGCTGGCATCGACCCAGATATCGATCTAGACTTGGTGGTTATCCCGCCGCAAGAAATGGTCAGTCAATTGAGATCTGGTGATATAGACGGTTTCTGCGTCGGCGAACCTTGGAATACCGTCGCCATTCAAGAAGGGATCGGTTTTGTTATTGCCACAGATCTGGATATCTGGGCTGGGAACCCAGAGAAAGTGCTGGGATTCAGCGAAAGCTGGGTACAACAGCATCCTAATACTCACAGCGCGATCGTCCGCGCCATCCTCGAAGCCTGTGAGTATTGCGATGAACCCCGCCATCGTCCAGAAATCCTCACCCTGCTCGCCAAACACCTCAATGTCTCCCCTCAAGCCATTCGTCCCGGACTAATCGGGCCATTTGACAGAGGTGGTGGCACCATACCCGAAATTCTCCCCCGTTACCACCAATTTCACGTCGAAAACGCCAACTGTCCTCGCCGCGTCGAAGGACTGTGGATTCTCACTCAACTCGCGCGTTGGGGCATCACCCCTTTCCCTAAAAATCACCTCGAAATCTTGTCTAGAGTCCGCCGGGTAGACCATTTTCTCACGGCTTGTCAGGAATTAGGCTACATCGGCATCGAACCCGATCGCGACCCGTTCCAGCTCTTCGACGGGCAAGTCTTTAATCCTGATGAGCCGCTGAATTATCTCCGCAATCAGCCCATTCATCGGGAGCTGGAAGTTAGAAATGTGGATATTGCCTAGGGTGAGTTGCTGCGGAGATCTACCCACCCCGCCCGTTGGGCACCCCTCCGAGGAGGGGATTTTATAGACGATCCTCTCTATTTACTTAAAAACACATGGCATTCCTGACGATCGATCGAGTTACCAAAGTTTATCCCACTGCTAGCGGCCCTGCTACCATCCTCGATGGGATCGACTTGGCAGTTAATGAGGGCGAATTCATCTGTCTGATCGGGCACTCTGGCTGCGGTAAATCCACCCTCCTGAATATGGTTTCGGGATTCAATACCCCGACTAGCGGTACTGTGACCCTGCAAAACCAACTGATTACCGAACCTGGCCCCGATCGGATGATGGTGTTTCAGAATTACTGTCTGTTGCCGTGGCTGACGGCTTATGACAACATTTACATCGCTGTTGATTCTGTTTATCCTACTTACACCGAAGCTCAAAAAAAAGAAATCGTCCGCGAGCATCTAAATATGGTGGGATTGACTGAATCCGCCAGCAAGAAGCCCGGACAGCTTTCTGGGGGGATGAAACAACGGGTTGCGATCGCCCGCGCTCTGGCTATCAAACCTCAAGTGCTAATCTTAGATGAACCCTTCGGTGCCCTCGATGCGATTACCAAAGAGGAATTGCAAGACGAACTCCTGGCAATCTGGCGCGAAAATAAGGTCACAGTATTGATGATTACTCACGATATCGATGAAGCTCTGTATCTAGCAGATCGATTAGTGATGATGACTAATGGCCCTGCTGCCAAAATTGGCGAAGTACTAGATATCCCCTTCGATCGACCCCGCAATCGCGAGAAGATTATGGCTAGTCATACCTATATCGAGTTACGAAATTATGCCCTCGATTTTCTATTCAATCGCTATGCGCATCTGGATGACTAGCTTTAATTAAAGGTGGGATAAAAACCCAATTCACCCCGTAAATATGTATCGGTAACGACACAATCTCGATCGCTTCCATAAAATAAAGGGTGGATAATATCCACCCTTTATTTTATGCGGTTGTTATTGGGCTGAGGTTACTGTAGCGGCTGGAGAGACTTGCTTGTGACTGGGGCGAATTTCGGCGGGGTATGATGGGGACATCCAGAGCAAAGGTAGGAACGTCAAGCTGACAATGGTTACTAGCGAAGCAGCAACCGAAATTTTAGATAACTGGATCGGTTGGATATCTTGAGGCTTTTGAACGACGCGATCGGTTGGTTTCGATGCAATTGAGGTAAAAGTCATTTATTTTTCTCCTAATCTCTATCGATATCTACAGCGAGCATTTTCTATTTTCCGCAAACTTACGGATGCGATTGTCAAAACGTCGGATATTTCCGGGATGACACTCGATTTAGGAATAGTAGAATGCGGCAATCTCCTCATTTTAACGTGACATTTCGCGGGGTGAGAACGACGCTAACTTTAGTCGATCGACGATCGATCTTCTGTAATAGCGTGAGGACTAAGGATACTTGCAATTGATAAGTAATATGGAGCATTAATGAGAAATTCGCTCAAAGCCACCATCTGTAACCCCTGCGCCATTCATGTAGAAATGTTACGATAAAGACGGCAACCATTTTTCCCGATCGCGTCCATGTCAAATTCATTTCCGAAAGTTGTAGTTATTGGTGCTGGCATCGGCGGCTTGACAGCGGGTGCATTATTGGCAAAACGTGGCTATGAAGTAACCATCTTCGATCGGGCGATCGTCCCTGGTGGCTGTGCATCTACATTCAAGCGCCAAGGCTTTACCTTCGATGTCGGCGCGACTCAAGTTGCTGGCTTAGAACCGGGCGGCATCCATCACCGCATTTTTAGCGAATTAGAAATCGACTTACCGCCAGCGACACCCTGCGATCCGGCTTGTGCGGTATTTTTACCAGGGGAAACCACGCCGATTAGTGTCTGGCGCGACCCCGAACGGTGGCAAGCCGAACGCCAGCAGCAATTTCCAGGCAGCGAACCATTCTGGCAGTTTTTACAGCAATTATTTAATGCGAGCTGGGAGTTTCAAAGCCGCGATCCGATTTTACCCCCGCGCAATCTGTGGGATGTATCGCAGCTAGTCGGCGCACTCCGGCTCGGGACGCTGATTACCGTACCCTTTACCCTGTCTACAGTTGGGGATGCACTCAACTGGTTTGGACTAGGTGGCGATAAACGGTTGCGGACGTTTCTGGATTTGCAACTCAAGCTTTATTCCCAAGTTACCGCTGCTGAGACGGCATTATTATATGCAGCAACGGCGCTAGGCGTGTCACAGACCCCCCAAGGACTGTATCACCTTCAGGGGAGTATGCAGGTGCTGAGCGATCGGTTGGTGGCGTCGCTAGAGCGGGATGGTGGCAAATTATTGATGCGGCATACGGTGGAATCGATCGAGTGTGACGAGGATGGCATCACAGGTGTCACGATCCGCAACCAAAAAACGGACGAAACTTGGACTGAATCTGCGGCTGAAGTGGTGGCAAATGTCACGGCACAGGATTTAGTCAGATTGCTCGGCGATGCGGCTCCTAAGTCCCATCCGATTCCCTTGCTATCGCTCGACGGCTATCGATCGCGTGTCAAAACTTTACCCCAAGCTTCGGGGGCATTTGTGGTGTATTTAGGCGTAAAAACTGCGGCAATTCCCGCCGGATGTCCGCCCCATTTACAATTTCTCTACGATTACGACGGCATCATCGGCGAAAATAATTCGTTATTTGTCTCTGTCAGCCATCCCGGCGACGGACGTGCGCCTGACGGGAAGGCGACGATTATTGCCTCATCATTTGTCGATCCGCATAAATGGTACGCCGAGGGCGTGGATTATGAACAGATGAAAGCTGAATACACGGCTACGGCGATCGCTAAATTGGGTGAATACTTCGATCTCGCACCCGAAAATATCATCGTCACCGAAGCAGGTACGCCGCGCACCTTCGAGCATTATACCGGACGCGATCGCGGCATCGTCGGCGGCATCGGGCAACGAGTATCGACATTCGGGCCATTTGGCTTCGCGACGCGGATTCCCGTCGAGGGATTGTGGATGGTGGGTGACTCTACTCATCCCGGCGAAGGTACGGCAGGAGTTAGTTATTCGGCATTAACTGTCGTGCGCCAGATCGAGCAGCAGGTAAGGGGTTAATTGAGAATTGAGAATTGAGAATTGGGTTTTGAGACTTGTAGCCTTGTAGGGTGGGCACTGCCCACCATCAGGGTTTCAGATAATTCTAATGGTTGAAATAATTGTGCCGATATACTTAATAATTAACGTCAGTTCGGGATAAGAAAGGGAAGAGGCATTAAGCTAGAAGGTATAACTATCAACGCTCTAGCACCTCTTCCTATGAATAGTTTAGACGCATTATTCTCGGATATTGATGATTTCTGTCAAAAATTTGAACCA
>NZ_JANMZA010000236.1:0-21109 GCF_031382685.1 Chamaesiphon sp. OTE_8_metabat_110
GACCCTACACAGGTATGCACTAGTATACACTCCCAGCTAAAAACAGCAGCGAAGGAAGCTCCGAAAGCTGGCGATCGGGTACACATCCCAAATTGTGGGATGTACGGGAAAATTGAGCGGATCGCAACTCAGAAGGGAAAAGAGGGATTGTATGCGCGGATAATTTTAGATGACAAATCTGAAAAGTGGGTACTCCCTGAATTTTTGGAGGTAGTCTAGATGAGCTACCAATTACGCCCCTACCAAACCGAATTGCTCGATCGCATCGAGCGCGCCTGGTTCGCTGGCAGCCGATCGATCCTCGCTCAACTGCCAACAGGCGGCGGTAAAACGATCGTCTTCTCCACCGTCGTACATCACGCGATGAAGAACGGTCTAAAATGCCTCGTATTAGCGCACAGAGAGGAACTAATCAAGCAAGCGGGGGATAAGTTGGAAATTCTCACTAATGACCCCGTAGGCATCATCAAAGCGGGGTACCCCACCAATTACGAGCGAGATATTCAAGTTGCATCGGTTCAATCCCTCACCCGTCGCCTGAACCATTGCCCACAGTTCGATCTAATCGTCGTCGATGAAGCCCATCACTCAACTTCTCGCACTTACCGAACCATTCTCGATCGCTACCCCACCGCGCGGGTATTGGGCGTAACTGCTACCCCAATCCGATTAGACGGGAAAGGATTTAGAGGCATCTTCGACGAGTTAATCTGTGGTGTTACCGTTTCCGAACTTATAGCCTCTGGTAGCCTGTCAAATTACCAATACTTCGCCAGCGAACGATCGATGTCAGTCGAGAATGTCGGCAAACGTCAGGGAGATTTTAAGACTGAAGATGTCGCCAGAGCAAACCCCGTTGCTGGTTTAGCGGGTGATGTAGTGAAGTCCTATAGAGATTATCTAGAGGGCAAACAGGCGGTGATATTCTGCATCAATGTGGAACACTCGATCGCGATCGCCGAACACTTCAAAGCCACTGGTATTATTGCCCACCATCTGGACGGGAACACCCCCATCGGGGAACGAGCGGATGTCATGACTCAATTCAGGGATAGACAGATTCAGGTGCTAACCAACTGTGCCCTATTCGATGAAGGTCTGGACATTCCCTCGCTCGATGGGGTGATACTAGCCAGACCTACCCAATCCCTCAGCAGATTCTTACAGATGGTCGGACGCGCTCTCAGACCGTGTGAAGGGAAGGATCGAGCCATCATCATCGATTTGGCTGGCAATTACGAGCGGCTGGGAATGCCAGATGATTTGCGGGTGTGGACGCTGGACGGGATTGAGAAAAAGCAGCGGGAACGGTCGAAACTAGTTCGGGACAAGGATACGGGTGAGGTTGTGGAAGTCATCATTGACCTCACCCCAACAGGTACCCAGTTCATCGAGATTGTGGGCCGATCGATCGAACTCACCCCCGAATTATCCTTTTGGATCGACAGGTGCAATAGACTGTTATTCGATCGAGAATTGTACGATCGTAAACCCGCCTGGTGCGCGTACCGACTACTAGAATCTGAGACTAAACCTCCGCTGGAAGCGTGGCAGTACTTGGGTAAGAAGCTCGGATATCATCACGGATGGAGCAAGTATAAAGTCGATGAGTGGAAGCCACTAGCCGATCGGGAGGGTGTCGCATGAGCCATCTAGAGCAAAGATTCGCCGATTTGTGGGTCGATCTCTACCCCGATATAGATCTAAACTCCGAATATCGCTTCATCCCCCCGCGTCGGTACCGTTGGGACTTCTGCCACCTTGAATCTAAAGTAGCGATCGAGATTCAGGGCGGGGTGTGGATGCGACGGAGCGGACACAGCGGCGGTACTGGGTTAGTCAAGGATTACGAGAAGCTGTGTTTGGCAGCGGCTAACGGCTGGCGGGTGTTCCTGCTGGCAGATTCGATGATTAACGATGAATATTTAAAGCTGATTGCTGATGCGATCGAGCTAAATTAATGAAAAGTTGAGTAGAGAGGGTGCCTTGTGAATAGCATTGTTACAAAAAGCAATACAAGCGGCGATACGCGAAACAAGCGAAACAAATTTCAGCTCGCGAATGACCGGAAAATTGCGATCGAGCTTCTATCGGCTGGAAAGCCATACACCTACATTGCAAAACATATTAGTTCCATTAGGGATTACAGCCTCTCCCCCGAACAAATCAGGCAAGATGTGGGCATTATCCAAGAGGAGCTGATCGCATCAGCCATGACTCACGGTTTGGAGGCGATCGCTGAAGAACTCGACAAAATCGAAAACTTATCCATCGATATTTCCAGACGAATCACGACATTTAGGGATGACGATCCCAAAGTTGCGCCCTTCCTTAAGCAGATGGAATCGCTAGCCGCTCGGAAAACCTATCTAACGGGCGGCGATAACTACATCAAAGCTCAGGACTTAAACCAAGCGATCGAGAGAGTCACCCGCGCTGGGTTCAAAATAGTCGATCCGATCGATGCCCTCAATCGTGATGAACCCCTAGAAGTTCGCTCGGAGGTTGTTGTAGATGCTGAGTAATCTAGACTTCATCACTCCAAACAATCGGCTGAAGATTGCGGGTAGAAGTATCACCAGGACTAAGCCGCTGCCGAATAATTGGGTGGACTTTGCGCGGCTGTGTGACATCCGTTCGGGCGACGGAGTGATAAAGTTCGATCCCTATGACTTTCAGCTTCAGGTCATCCGGTCGATCGAGCAATCCAAAACCACGATTTGCGCCAAGGGTAGACAACTAGGGTTGACCGAAAGTGTCTCAAATTACTTCCTTTGGAAAGCTTGCACCAAGCGCGGTTACTTAGCGGTGATCTTCTCCAGAACCCAGTCAGATACTAGCAATATCGCCAAGCGACTGCGACGGATGGTAGAGAGTTTAGCTGAGTACGTTACCCCTGTCACTGACTCGCTGACCGACCTAGAGCTGTCCAGTGGTGGGAGAATTCTATTTAGAAATTCCACCGCGTTCGGTAGTCGGGGTTTAGAGTCTGTCTCGGATATCCTGTTTGACGAAGCATCCTTTATCGAAGATATAGAGGAGATATTCAAGTCAGCTATCCCGACCACCAGCATGTTAGGGGAAAAAGCTAGAATCGTTGTGCTGTCTACCCCAAATGGTCAAGCGGGCTGGTATTTCGACAAGCTCAACAGCAATAATGGGGCGATCGACTTGCTCCAACTCTGTGAAGATGTCCGTACCTCGATCGCTAATCCCGTGCAGATTTGGCATGACTCAAAGGGATGGAATAAAATTCTCATCCATTGGAAAGCACACCCAATCTATGGGGCACAAGATGATTATCTAGAGCGGGTTGTAGAATCCACGGGGCTACCAGAAGCTGATGTTAGACAAGAGTATGACCTCAGCTTCACAGACAGCGAGGAAGGCGTATTCAGTCCGATTCTGGTTCGAGCGGCAACACTACTAGAAACACTGGAAAAGTCAGTGGTCGGTACTTGCAGCTATTTTGTGGGCATCGATAGCGCGTCTGGTGGTGAAGATTATACAGTTGGTGTAGTCATCGAATGGAATCGAGAGAAACAGGAATACTCGATGGTGGACTTGTACCGCAAGCGCAAACAGAGTACCGAGTTCGATATCTTCCAACTCGTCGAGTTAATTACCAAATACAAACCGCTAGGAGTTGGCATCGAGACTAATTCGATCGGAGCAATTTATCTAGAACAACTCAAGCAAGCCTTACCTAGTGCCAAGCTTGTAGGCATTAATACCACTCAAGACAGTAAGATTATGGGAGCTGGAAAGATTAACATGTTGCTGGAAATGGGGAAGTTATTATTGCCAAAAAACAGCCCAGTTATTGAGGAAATGTTATCATTTAAACGCAAGGGTAAACGACTAGAAGCCATGAGCGGCAAGCATGATGATATTGTAATGGCATTATCATTTGCACTAGAAGTAAGCCCATTCCTGTTCAAGAAAACTGCATTCAAAGGCACTGTAGCCAGAAGTTAGTAACCATGAAAAATCTAATTGTTGTTTCGGCGGATCACCACGGAAATTGTTTTGTAGGATTGAGCTTCGATAAAGAATCCGAATTGCTAACAGTTAAATATCTGGTTGAGAACATCAACGATCGACAAGAACTCGCAGAACAACTTACCCCAGCGGTTGAAAACTTATTCCCGTTTAGTAGGCAAGGGGATAATATCAACGGTTTCCTGTCGATCGATAACGAAGTGCTTGCTCGCTGGCTGGGGGAAAATCTCATCGTCAGGGGCAAGGGAAGACGACCAAAAAAAAGAGAAATAGCACAACCCAAAGAGCATCTGTATAAGCTGAGTTGTGCGTTGCGGGAAAAGAAGCTGATAGCGGATGATTGGTTAGACCAGATTGATTTTGCCCTAGCCGATGAAACCAATCCCGATCGCATTGAAGGGCATTTGGTAGCTTGTCTAGCAGTCGCTACAAACGAGGTTTACGATTCTCTCTATCGGGAGCCTTTGGATGGTAGAGGAATGCTGAGACGTTAACCGCTCATTGGCTAGAGCGAAATCGGAGTTATTCAAGGACTATTTTACTCTTAAACCCTTATTCTACATACATCTTAGCTATTCTACTAACCGAGATATTGAGATTATCCGCAAACATCGCAAGTCGGGAAAGAGCTACCAGTCGATCGCCGATTACCTCAATCAAAAAAATCTCAAACCAAAAAGAGGGGGAACATTTAAGCCTTCAAGCGTTGGCGATATCTGTCGGAGATTGCGATCGGCTTAAGATTTGGAGCTAGCAAAAAACCCGTCCTGATTGGTTTGTCAGGGCGGGTTTTTTGCTGCTTACAAGCGAAACTATTTTGTCTATTTATTTTCCCTAAAACTTCTCTTCTAATTCTTCAAGTAATCGGCTGATGTTACTAGCTAGAGATTCAATCCGGTTCAATTCAGGTTTAGTAATCCGCTCGATTTCGCTTAGAAGAATGTGTGACAAATCCTTAACCGTAGCGACTTCGTGGGATAAATCTTCTTGTTGTGATTTGGAAGCAGTAGCTTCTAGTTCCTCCAACAATCGACTAATTATTGGGGCTAGAGCCTGAATCCGGTTCAATTCAGGTTTAGTAATCCGCTCGATTTCGCTGTTGATGATGTGAGATAAATTCTTGATTACTGCAACCTCATGGGATAATTTTTGATAAGTTTTAGATGTGTTTTCGGTGGAAGTAATCATGTGTTTGTTTCGGTAAAAGTGGGAATCTGTCGGGGTTTTTAGCATGAGAAAGTGGGTTTCCCCAGTGGTGGCGATCGAGCGCGAGAAGATTTCATCAATTCAACTCAGCCCCAACCATCGAGCGAGAGTCCCGATCGAAATAAGTCTCACCCTGCCTTAGCCTCGGCATAGCGTACCATATTCTTGTGGTCGAATTATAAACAGCGCGGTTCACTGGGGACGCTTGGCACATCTGAGAACAGTCATCGAGCGAAATCCCAGTCATAAACGCGGTGTTAGTCCAGTTTTGAAGCTGGGCTAAATTGTCCTCACTGGCGATAATAATGCGGCGTAGGGACGATAATAGACTCCCATCGATGCCATTTTTACAATGCGGGGTTTGAGCAACTAACCACAAGCAGATCCCCGCCGCGTCGCCTAACTTCACCAAATCCTCGATCTCATTTACCAGCCATAATTTATCGTTCTTAGTGCTGGCAAATTTCCCCGCTGCCGATGAAAACTCATCAAAGATGAGGATCGTGTATTTCGCCTTACCGTTAAATTCGGCATAGTCACAGTAGGCTTTAATTGCCCCTTTTACCTTCTCTACATAAGTTTCGGGTGATTCTTCCTTTCTGCCGATAAAGCGGCTCACGCGGTTAACAGCACCTTCCCAAAGTGATTTCTCATCATCATCACCCTTGGGATCGAGTAGAAAGGTTTTGTGTCCCTGTCGTCTAGCTTCAGCAGCCAGCAGAGAGACTAGAAACCCCTTCCCGCTCCCCTGAATGCCACAGAAGAAAGTGGATTTCATGCTATCCCCTAAGAGGTTGCGGATGATGCCAGGATCGATAGTGGTGCGATCGACTGGGTTCACATCTACTTCCTGGTAGTCATTAGGTAGCTCACCCCGATCGATTACGGAGACATCTCCCAATGTGGCTCTAGGCTTGACAGACTTACCCGCGAACCATTGAGAGTAGAACCGCTTGCGCTTGACTGGTTTAAGTCCCAAGTCTGCCAGCATGGTGACGATCGCCCATGCGCCTGAATATCCACAGAGACAAACGATCGCACTTAAAGCCGAATCGATCGACAATTTGAGCTTGAACATATACCCCAACACTGCCAGATCGAAACCGTCGAGAGCTAGACCCAATAACAGCCATCGCCAAGTACTAGGCGCGAGGGTGCTAAGGGTTGATAAATAGTATGGGTAAGCACGAAAGAATTTAACCCCTACCGCCAATGCGATCGCGATCGTTAATCGCCCTTCTATTCGCTGGAATTCTGCCAATTGAGGGGTGATGAAATAGGCATAACTGCTTATCGCTAGACTTCCAACAATGACTGCTGAATTAGTCGAGAGGCTGAT
The DNA here is from genome assembly GCF_031382685.1 of Chamaesiphon sp. OTE_8_metabat_110. Lineage (NCBI taxonomy): Bacteria > Bacillati > Cyanobacteriota > Cyanophyceae > Gomontiellales > Chamaesiphonaceae > Chamaesiphon > Chamaesiphon sp. OTE_8_metabat_110. Next base: position 6,548 of record NZ_JANMZA010000236.1, read on the forward strand.
AATATTCTGAGTTCTAGTATTCATCGAAGTTAACCCCACCAAGAGCGATGGGGTGTGACGGTTTACTTATTTCTTCTTGGCGCGTTGTTTTGGTGCTGGATTTGTAAATAACATCTGATGAATTCCGGTTTCTTGATAACCTGCATAGAGTCCAGATTTTACTATCTTTATTGCAGGTTGGATGCAGATACTAACGATGCTGATAACTGCAAAACCTGACACGGCGGCTGATTGTAATTTGTCGAATTTCTCTTTCATGGTGGTTACTCACAGATAATCTCTACGATGGGGTTATTTTGGCTAGAAACAGCGGGTTTAGATACCTTTTGAGGGCGATCGGGGTTTATAGGGCTTCCCATCATCCCTGTTATTGGGTTCCGTTCGTCCCTGTGGGGTTCCCCTAAAATGGGTTCCGGTAGGTTCTCATTCACCCCAAAGCGCCTGATATAGTCCTCACCGTACAAGGCTAAGAAGTGGGAGAATAGAGCGGAACGGGTAGGGAGAGACGACGCTGATAAACATCGATTCATTAGTGGTATTTGCGCCTTGTTAACGTTCAATCTGGTTGGGTTATTTGCCATAGGTTTCTAACAACAATCGATCAGAGATCGAATTTAGTCCGCTTGGGTAGTGATGGTGTAGTAGTTGGCACTGTTGATGTACTAACAGCGTTTTGTGTTAAAGCACTATTAGGGCGATTTGGTGCATTGTTTGGATCTAAAGGTGCATTAATTGGGCTTTGGGTTAAAGCACTATTAAGACTTGATGGTGTATCGATCGGTACGGGTAATGTACTGGCAGGAGGTAAAGATACCCGCCACAGTAGATCGTCGCCATAAATGGCAATTAAAGCCCCTACAACTGCCGTAATTGTTGAATACCCGCCGCGCTCTTTGATGGGGTTGAGGATGGCTTTTTGTTGGGCTGTTAGGCTAATTTTGCTCATACATTAGTCCCTCGATCGCGTAAGTCTGGCTGTTAGTTGGAATGTGGATACCAGGGGTTATTGAATCGCTCTTTAGTAATTCGGCACCACCGCCAACTACTACAAATTCGCAGTAATCGACATCGCAGAGATTGTCATTCACAAACTGTTTGAATTGCCCTTTCCAGTCACTTCGAGCGGCTTCAAACAGTTGGGAGTAGTCCAAATTATGGGGGCGCAAATTGTAAACGCCTGAAGCGATTCCCGCCATAATTTGGGAGACTTTCGGAGTAGTAGAGAGATTAAATTGAGCCTTCAACTCTGTGGCGATCGATTTGGCGAGAGCTGCCATTCCTAGATCCTTACTAACCCCACGATGGATGATGTTACCGCCGCCGTTGTAAACCACAAGGTTAACCGTACCGCCGCCGCAAGTGATGACGACGTTATTCTCATCGGGATAGTTAAATAAGTGGCTGTGAGCCGATTTAAACGCCCCTAGCGACTCATCCACAATCTCGATCGCGCTAACGTCGATCTGAATCTGGCGATCGTTGTAATGGTAGGAATGATGTCCCAAGAGGTTAGACAAATCGATATCGATCGAGGCATCGGGTACGCACACCATCAAGAGATCGATCGCTTGGGAGACTGGCGATGAAGCATACAAACCCTCACGGATAACAGACAGCTTAGAGTCCAGACTCCAGTTATTAGCACCACCGAAACTAGCGGCGGCATCACCTAGAAGGAACTGGCGATCGTCTGAGGTACGGATGAGGGGACTAGCTTCATTGCCCTTGGTTTTGTTACGGATGTCGGAGTTAGTCAGGTAGTAGAGACAGGATGGTTTGATGTCGATCGTGTCGTCGCCAGTGCAAACAGACTTGAGGAAGGCGTTACCAAAATCGAGAATTTTACTCGTCATATATTCTTGCTCCTATTTGGTGGCGGTAGTAGTGGGTAGCTGGCACTTAGCAACACTTTGGGCGTAGATCTCCAAAGCCAACTTACGCGCCTCTGAGTAGCGATATGTACGGCGAGGACTGGCGATAATGCCCTGGTAAATAATTGCACCCTTGATAAATTCTGGTTCCACCCCATGCCGAATTGCTTGGCAGCTCTCCCCCGCAAGGGTTGAGAGTCGATCGCTGGATATTAAGGCTTTGGGTGTTGGGGCTTGGGGGATGGAGAGATTGAGATCGGACTGCGCGGGTAGTGCCGATACTGGATGGGCAAACAGGACTAAGACTAGTGGTAAATATTTCATGAGGGATAATCGAGGGGTGTTTAATTTTGGGGGTAGCGATCGAGATGGAATACCCGATCGCTATTTCTTTATTGGGGATTGGCAGCCATGTCCGCTATCGTCGCCATAGAGCCACAGCCTTCAGAAAACCACACGCCTCCCTGGAAAATAAGCAACTCTAGCGTGCCGTCCGTCTGATTAATCGTCTGAAAAAGCTGAAGGGTTGAAGCGTGTTGATACAAAGTAACATCTTTGTTACGCTCGATTAAAAATGCGAAATCTGTGATGGTTTTCATGTTGAAACTAGTGATGGTGAGTTGTTTGAGGTGGATATCCCGATTAATATCGGGGGATTGCTAGCCAGCACTCACCGAATCGGGTGAATGCTGGCTACTAAAGGCTTAGAAGTAGTCAGGGAGTTCGATTCGTCCGTGAACCAAGTATTCGGCAGTAACGGCGGCTACTGCTTGCTCTAAGAGGCGGTAGGGTTGGTTATTGGTAACGAAAACCTCGTCAGTCTCACCAACGCCAGCAGGCAGAATATCTAAGCCCCAAGCTGGAAAAGTCTCGATGACACCCATAAGCTTGTCGCTCAAGAAGGCTTGAATACCCATATGCGAGCGTTCGAGGCGAATAGCAGTTGAAATAGAATCGTGATTTTGGTTTAACATTTGAGTATCCTTTTCTAGTTGAGTTGGATGTGAGGGCGATCGCTTACTTTTTGCGGAGAGGCGATCGCTTTCTCATTGATGGGCCAGTTGGTTAACTTGAAGGCTTGCGGTTGGCTGTCCGTATCCATATCTATAGAATAACTCAGCAGAGTATGTATGTCAATAGAATCTACTGATAATATCTATATGAATCGATTATAAGTATTGACGCTCTACATATCTAATACTTATCTACCGATATTCTCTATAAATAATGAGGTACAATAGATAACATCAGTAGAGAATACATGACATGGCAAAAAATAGCAGACCGATCCTCTCGGTATTAATTGAGGGAGATAAGCGCACCAAGTTCGCCGATTTAGCCAGAAGGCACAGCCTATCGATGGGGTGGTTAGTAAATCAAGCTATCGATCGATACATCGAGTCTGACTCTATAGACATCTACAGAGATTCTATTGAGCGGATACCCGCAGGGACACCAATGGGAGTAAATATAGAGAGTCTATTGCCACCATTTATAGATATTGCGGGTATAGAGAAGCTAATTAGCAACTACATAGACGAAAGAGAGCTAATCGATGAGGAGACGGCGATTAGTATTGCACTCTCAGCAGCGGACGTAGACAGGATAGTCGAGACATCCATCGAGCGGCGTGGCTTAATGAATGAAGAACAGGCGAAGGGCATCATCGATCGCAAGCTGGAATCGATCGAGGAACTACGTTCGGAACTATTGGAAGTATCAGAATTTGCTCGCAATTTACAGGGGGAAATTGTGAAGGTAAAAAAGCCCTTGGCGATCGTGTAACTCCAGAGACGATCGCTAAACCCGTTCAAGTTGAGATGAATCTGCCCTCTGCCAAGTCCAAACCGGAAGGTGAACCCGATTGGGTAACAGCCGATAATCGGCGTTTCTACAAGAAGCTGGCGAACGATTCGGTGCTGGTGGGTAAAGTGATTGACGCGATCGCCCAACATCCGAAAGACAATTCAGCCTTAGCCGAAAGTTTGGTAGCGATTGGACTACACAAGCAGGATGGGACAGCGTTAGATAAGGCATCCGTCAGCCGAATTAGAACTGTAGCCAGCGGATTGAATGCGATTGGGGGGTGATTAGTGTATACCCGTGCATACCTATGTATACCCGTGTACCCCCTGAATGTATACCTGAAACCCTCTCCCTGTAACGATAGTGTATGGCAGTGTATAGTATGCAGGGTAAATTAACTTTCCCTAAATATTCATTTTTTTATTGAGAGAGAGGAGAGACACTTTACTAGTTTGTAGGTTACTTGAAATACGCCACAGCACCTTATAATCGAAATACCCCCAACCGATGAAGGTCAGGGGTAGATCGATCGATGGACTGTTATCAGCAGCGCGATCGAAGCAAACAAAGTTACTTACTGAATATTATGACATCAGCAACAGACATCGACATCAGAGAAATTAAGGATTTAATCGCGGCGGGGAATGCCACGACTCAGGGACAAATCGACAGTCTCGCCAGCAGCACTCAAAAGCAGATCTCAGATCTTTCAAGCAGCACTCAGAAGCAGATCGATCGACTATTTGCGGTAACAGAAGCCAATACCAAAGCGATCGAAACAGTCACAAAGGCAACTGAAGCCAACACCAAGGCGATCGCCGACCTAACAGCATCGTTTACAGGACTCCGTGAAGAGGTGCGGGTAGGCTTTGCCAAGGTCGAGGGGGAGTTTAAAGCCTTCGATGAGAAAATGAAAGGTTTCGACCAGCGGATCTCAACTGGTGAGTTTGCCAAGCGCGGTATCACGATCGGGGTAACTGTAACAGTCGTCGGCGGAGTGCTACTAGCCTTCGGTAAAATCTTGTTCTTTGGCAAGTTAATTTAATGCTACCAATGGTAGTAACTTATACTTTAGAGCGGCTAAAATGAGGGTTTCGCCCCACGTTTCGCCCCACGTTAATTCTCGGTAGAGCTAGAAGCTTTACATTGTTTACCTTTCAAGAAACGAGCTGCATCGTTGACATCGATGAGGTCCGCCGTTCGAGTCGGCGTACGTCCATTTTGTTGATACATACTGCTGGTAAGGCTTTTAGGAAACAAATCATGTCCTAACAGCCTTATTTCTGCGTCTACTCACAGGAAATTACGTGCTGGTTTGGCTGGTCTATCGCCCACCATTTCACCCACTGTTTTATGCACGTCGAAAAGCGCGGAAAGAGCCTATTGAGTAGGTTTACACACGATGCCAAGCACTACAGCTTCAGTTTGCCCAAACAGAAAAAAACATTCACGATTCCCGAACTGCAAGCCATTCTCATAGCCTTTGCTAATCATTCCCAATATTACCATTACACCAATTTTGTGATTTTTCTGGTTTCCACTAGCTGTCGATTTGGCGAAGCTGCTGGGCTGCGATGGAAACATCTAGCGGCTGACTTCTCTACCGTGTGGATTGGGGAAATTATCAGCCGAGGTCATCAAAACCAGAAAGGGACTAAGACAGGTAAATCTCGCACCATTCAATTACCCCCTGGCGGACGATCGATGCTCGCAGATAAATTCGATCGCCTCAAGCCTCAATCGGACGATCTAGTATTTCCTAGCCCTAAAGGATTGGCAATCGACGATCGCCGATTCAGGGCTAGAGCGTGGAAAAAGATCCTAGCTAGCTGCAAGATCGAGTACCGGGTTCCTTATAATCTCAGACATTCAGGTATTTCCCACGCCTTATATGAGGGTGCAAATCCGATCGCTCTTGCCGAACAAACCACAAACCGGACACGATAAGCGGGTTCTACTCTCCACATACGCTCATGCGCTCGTGCAATCGATCGAAAGTGCCTGTTTGTGGATTTTAGCAAGCTAGACTCATAGGTCGTCTAGTACTTCATGCGATCTAATATCGCTCGCTCGCATTTTAAAGACTTTTTCAGCAAGTCCTATTTAAGTAACTACCGATCGACCGACGAACGGTTTAGACACAAAAAAGCTAGAATCTAAATTCTTGAACTACCGTTAATCTAAGATTCAAAGGATTCTTGCGGCGCGGCAATAAGAGCGATCGATCTCAAAATCATGATAATTATATGCAAATAATAGATCGCCTATTTACTAAAATTGGGGTTGGATACTGGCGACAATCGCCAAGCGATGTGGCAGATCGAGCCTAATTTCAAATGGTAATCAAAGTATGCGATCGGGTTGAAAACACTATCTGTAAGTAAGTACAGCCACTTCTATCGGTTGTTTGGCAATTATGGCTGCTAAATTAACCGCTCGAACATACTTGCCAAAAACCAAGGAAATGTAATAGACTCTTCGTAGTTATTAAAAATAATTCGCAATAGGCGAGAGTACCCGATCCAGTTGGTCGCAAAAAATATTGGTGTTAACGCTCCAAGCCGCGATTTTCTAATAGTCCCACATTTTCCCAATCTCATCTGCCGATTGATGACAGAATTTTGGCAGTTCGATGTCGGGTTAGATTGTTATGCCTAGTGAGATTTAGAGTCAATGCTAATCCAAATCCATAATTTACAATCCAAAATTTAAACTAATCACGCGCCATGTCAGGAAATCGAAGAAACAATTTAACGGTAATGGATACGCTCACAGCGATTTTGGTCGGTTTGGGCATTCCTGAAGACACGCTCGGGGAAGACACCCTCATCCACGCACATTTGGGGCTAGATTCTGTAGAGACAGTCAAACTTTCCCTAGAATTGAAGCGCGAACTCGATCTCGATCTCAAGCTAGGAACGCGCAAAGATATCACATTGGCAGAAATTTGTCAGATGGTAGTCGCACCCTTGCCAGCTCGATCTGCGTAATTTTAAATTGCCAGTTTAGTTCTCGATCGCCAGAAATTTTAAAATGAAAACTATATCTACCAGCTTGCCCGATATCTTTAACGTGGCGGCTCATTTTCTCGAAGCTAATTTAGCCCCAGATCGGCGCGATCGCATTGCTATTTACTACCGCGATGATACTTACACTTATGCTCAAGTGCATAGTTGGGTGCGCCGGATGGCTAAATTGTTGGCCGGATTGGGCATGGATCGCGAACGGCGGATTGCGATTTTATTACCGGATACGCCAGAGTTCGTGTTTGCCTTCTGGGGAGCGATTTGGTTGGGAGTTATACCAGTCCCGATTAATACGGCTTGTACGTTAGCAGACGTGCAGTATATTCTCCAAGATTGTCGCGCCCAAGTATTGGTGACAGATCGATCGTGGTTGGAACGGCTGGGTACGAGTTTCGTTCCGTTCGCGGAGCGTCTGCCTCAGCAGAAAGGCTCCGCCAACGAGTCGCCATTCTTGCAACACGTTGTGCAAATTGATGGCGATCGATCCTTAATCTCCCTACTGAGCCAACAGGATGAATCAGTCGATTGGGTACAAACCGATCGTGAAGAACCCGCATTCTGGCTGTATACGTCTGGCAGTACCGGACGACCGAAAGGCGCGATCCATCTGCATCAGAGCATGGTAGTTTGTGCCGAAAGTTATGGCAAAGAGTTGGTCGGCTTACAGGCAGATGACATCATCTATTCTGTTGCCAAAATGCCTTTTGCTTATGGATTGGGGAATACATTGTACATGCCGATGTCCGTAGGTGCGGCTGCCATTCTCTCCGATGCGGCGAATGCCTTTGATATCATTGCCGATATTCAAACTTACCGACCGACGGTATTATTTGGCATTCCAGGTATTTATGCTGGCATTCTATCCGTAGATGAGATTGCCCCCCTCGATCCAACTTCATTACGATTGTGCCTCTCCGCCGCCGAACAACTGCCCCCAACAATCTGGCTCAAGTGGCGAGAAATGTATGGGCTGGAGATTTGCGAAGGCATCGGGACGACAGAGTTATTGCATATTTTTCTCTCTAATCGACCAGGGGAATGCCGTCCGGGCACTTCCGGTCGTCCTGTGCCCGGTTATGATGTGCGCGTGGTAGACGATCGCGGATTCACCGCCCCAGATGGTGAAATTGGAGCCTTAGAAGTAGCGGGCGAGAGTCTGATGCTGGGTTACTGGAACCGTTTGTCCGCAACGCGATCGGCTCTATATGGGACGACGATGCGGACGGGGGATAAATATGTGCGTGATGCCGATGGTTATTTTCGGTTCATGGGACGCAATGATGACTTTTTTAAGGTCAATGGGATGTGGGTTTCTCCGTTTGAAGTCGAGGATATTTTGCTCCAGCATCAAAGCGTGTTAGATGCGGCGGTGGTACCGAGTGATGAAGATTTGACTCAGGTAATTGCCTATGTCAGTCTCAAAGCTGAATTCATACCCTCGATCGAGCTAGAACGCAGTATCCGCCAAGCGGTTAAGGCACAATTGCCCCCATTCAAAGTTCCCAAAAGTATCCAGTTTTTGGACGCGCTACCGCGCACGCCGACGGGAAAGGTCCATCGTCAAGCATTGTTGAAAACTGAGCGATGCGGTTAGGAACCGCGCGATTAGGAGCCGCGCGGTTGAAACCGCCGCTCATGTTGCGAAGTCCGCCTACGCGGACTGGGAAATTATACCAATTCCATATATTACTGCTACACATCTTTACCCCTCCCAACCTCCCCTTATAAAGCGGATGCGCGCTCGTCGGGTTCCCCGACGGTTAAGCGCACCAAGCAGGGGAGGAGCCAGTCTCTAGAGATGATCTGTAGTCCCAGCTTTTAGTCCGCGTAGGCGGACTTCGCAACACGAGCAACGACTGGAAGTCGTTGACAGCCACTATTCACTATCCACTATCCACTAAATAACTACTTATGTTTTCCACAGACACTCAGCCACTCGCATACCATGAATTGTTCGTCCCAGAAACTAAAGATCCGCAATCTTTATTACAAAATCTGTTAGATATTGGTTTATTTTCCAGTTATATGCTGTATGAGGGCGATCGCCAGACGCGGATTGCGGGGAATACCTTAGCCAGTATTGCGGTGAGTACTGATACTGTGACTTTAAATTATTTAGGAGAAATCGAGTCGCGATCGATTGTCGGCGATCCGCTCCATCAGGTAAAGCAAATGCTGGAATCATTACCGATCGAAAATTGGACGGCTTATGGTTACGTGGGTTTCGATATGGCGCGGTTTTATTCGAGTTATAGTAAAGCGATCGAGCAACCTTTACTGTATTTCTCGATTCCTGAAACCGAACTTCAGATTACCGAGAAAGGGATTCGGATTAAAAGCGTCAAATCTCTAACCAAAATTATCGAAGCTCTGGCGATCGATCGCCCGCTGCGGAGTTATACCGCCACCCCGCCGACGCTGGATTTTGCCGATCGCGAATATTATCAAGCTAAAGTGAGCGAAATGGTGGCAGCAATTCAAGCCGGACATTTGCATAAAGCTATTATCGCTCGATCGGTCAAAGTTAAGGGACAGATGGATCTTTTGGGCACCTATCGTCTGGGTACAGAGAGTAATAATTCAGCGCGATCGTATTGTTTTCAGTTCGATGATGTCAGTGCGGTGGGTTTCAGTCCAGAAATTTTGATGACTGTGGATGCCGATCGATTTGCGATCACCAATCCGCTGGCGGGAACTCGTCCGCGATCTGAAAATCTAGAGCGAGACGAGCAGTTAAGTCGCGAGTTATTTACCGATGCGAAGGAGGTGAAGGAACACGCACTTTCGATCTGGCTGGCTCAAGATGAAATAGCTGCGCTGTGCGTACCGGAAAGCGTGCGGGTATTGGATTTTATGGAGGTGAAGCAATACCGCTGCGTTCAACATCTTTCATCTCGCGTTGGTGGCGAACTTCAGCCCGATAAGACACTATGGGATGCGTTGAAAGTGTTATTCCCTGGGATTACGGTTTCGGGAATTAATAAACAAGCCGCATTGGAGTGGATCGATCGCTTGGAAACGGAACCACGAGGGCTGTATGCGGGTGGAATTGGTTGGATCGATAGTCGCGGTACAGCGGATTTAGCGATCGCCATTCGATCGGCTTACCAGTACGGTGACACGATTCATTTCAACGCTGGCGCGGGAATTGTGGCTGAGTCAGTACCGGAGCATGAGTATGTGGAGTCGGTGAATAAGATGAATACGATGTTGACAAATTTGGTGTTGAAATCAGTTGACAGCTAAAAATCCGTAGGGGCAGGTCGATCCTATTGCGTTCAAACCTGTCCCGATCCACTTCCGATAAATTGAACCGATATATCGGTAAGATAGATTTGGGTAAAGGTACCGTTACCTTTGAATTTGTTGGAGAAATCCGGCTCGATTGTCGAACTGGCTTCTCCACAAGACTTCTTACCTCAGCTTCCTGGATGACGTGACAGAACGTGAAGTTTTATGGGATAAGGGGTTCAGAATGAACATGCTAGGCACTGCCCACCCTACATTTCCTCTAATCGAGACTTGGATGAAGCTCCATATCGCTCAACCCATTTCCACAGAGTACTAGTACTCACCGTGATACCTGTGCATTGATGTAGCATCCAGCTTGATAGCTCATCGGGCATCACAATACCAATTCGGGTAGTGTTGTGGCTTGACGAAACTGTTCACAGTTGGTTGTCCATTTTGCTAGATCTGGATATAGGTTCTCGCTTATGTTGTACAGTCATAGTCAATTTGTTTTTGTTTAGGGATGGAGTAATTCTCTCATCCTTTTTAACTCCTCCCACAACCGCTAGATGCGCCCCAAGTACTTGTATAATCTTAATCACAGCATTTAAGATATCTAGAGCGCAAATAGTGCATTTTAGCTGTAGTTGGAAGGTTGAGAGTTGTGAGGGATTAAATGACACGGCTGGCTCCTAAATTAGAGGTTATAAGAGCATTATTTGCTCGATCGGGAAACCAATGTGCTTTTCCAGGTTGTGTTCAACCATTAGTCAATCATAAAAATCAATTAATCGGTCAAGTTTGCCATATTGAAGCTGCTACACCTGGAGGAGAAAGATATAATCAACGGCAAACTGATGAAGAAAGAAGAGATTATAAGAATCTTTTGCTGCTCTGCTATCCACATCATGTAGAAACTAACGATGTGAACGAGTTTCCAGTTGAAAGAATCATTAGTATCAAATTAAATCATGAATCTATTTTTGAGAAATCTGATTTTAAAATTGATGAGCCTGAATTGACTAGGCTTGTTAGTGAGATGGAGAAGTATTGGGAGAATGTCGAGCGATTAAATAGCATAGAACATTCATTTGAAGAGCTAGCATTTAGAGTCAATGCAAAAGATAGTTTTTTCGATTTAATAGAAAGTGCTAGAGGGGCAACTGTTGATATTGAAAATTTGCTCGATCGTCTACATCAGAGCGACCACAAGTTACTTGACGACTTTAACGATCTACTTAGTTATAAAAACATCGATCCTGATTTATTTTTAGATATTCCTTATTATCAAAATACGTTTAAAATCAGAAATTGGGAAGACCATAATATTGCAACACCGAATCTACTTAACAGATTACGCATTGACTTGGTTCATATAGAGGTTAAATATCTCGAAGAATATTTAAAAACTAGTAGCAACGATCTGCTGGCAAAAGATCGGCTGGATCGAGTAAAAATTACTTTAACCGAGCTGGCTCAATATGCAATACATGTTGATTGAATTCCATATAAAATCTAGTTTTAGATCTTTACTAGGGCAGAAATAATACAATTGTGTCGTCAGGGATTTAGCTTGAAAGATAGATAATATTCATCTAAATTATCATCTGAAGGACGAAGCAAACTCGTAAATGGCCAAAGTCGAGTATCAGCACTAAGTAAAATCTCATTTACTCGCTAGTTTGGGCGTTTCCGACTGGTACAGAGATTGGATTGGCACTTATTCCCCTCTATCCATCCGTACCGCTTACAGCCAGCTTAGATCCACAGCTATACGAGTTATTAGGGCTGGTAGATGCCCTCAGAGTCGGGCTGATTCGCGAACAACAATGAGCCGCTGTCGTCTTGCAAGAACGATTGGGAGCGACTGCGGCAAAAATTTCTATAATATAAAAACTGCACGCAGTAGATAACAATCATGCAAACAATCCTTTTGAGTAGTGAAGAAGTTGCACAACAGGCAATGGAATTATACGAGGCTGGTATTCGTGAGACTGTAGAAATCGACAGTAATATCGGTCAGATGGTCATTATTGACGTAGAAACTGGTGCGTATCAGTCTCTATTAATAAACCTCATCGTGAGAACCAATATTTAACAGCAAAATTGCCCTTTCATCCGTTTCAGGATCGATCGCAAATTCAAACAAAATTCGGTAACTATAATCAACCGAACAAGACCAAATATCATCTAAATCGCCCATTAGCTTATGCGTCTTCAGACTAGGATGATATATATCCGATCCCATTTGTTGCAAAGTCTGTTCTACTAATATCCGTAGCTGGGGATTGCGTTTGACTAGACGTTTAAAAGCTCTGCTCGATCTTGGTGTCCACCCAATTTTCATAATTCGTCTAACTCAGACATAAAATCGCTCACCGAACCAAATCGAACATTTCCAGCTCGATATTCCTCGCGTACCGCCGCCACTTCAGACACCAATTCTTGCCGCTTAGTCTGCCCGATCCGTTGTCGCAAAACATCCAAAAGTACCAGCCGCTCATCTACAGATAGCTGTTCTGCGGCTTCGATCGCCTTTTGAAAATTTGATTCAGTATGAAGATCGACCATGAATGCTCAATTTTACAAAGATACTAGACTGCCACTGTTCGATTTTAACATCCATCTACTCGATCGGGTTTATCTCACTATCTAGATTAGGTCGATCGCAGTCGGGTAATAGGGTTTGAGCATTGCGGAGGTTGGGGAAAGCATTACCGCCAATGCCGATCGATACCATCGCAATCGCAGAGATTGTCAGCAGGAGCGCGATCCCCGATCCTTGACCAGTACCGAATAGCGGTGCTAAGGCTAAAGCGATCGGACTACCTGAATTCATCAGTGGTTCAAAGATGCGATCGGCTAATACTCCCGCCACCAGACTGGCTAACGCACCAAAGATCGACCCGATCGTATGGGCTGCGGCTAGTACTCGTCCTTGCACTGCTGGTTCGACTTTCGTGTACCAGATCGCATCGGTGGAACTGTAGGCGAGTGGGATACAACAGGCGGCGAAAAATTGGGCTACCATCCACACCGCTTGGGTTTGCCCCAAACCTAATACCACAGAGCCTAAGCCAACACCGATAAAGGCGATTAGCATCCCCTGAATTTGGCGCGGTACGCCGCCGACGATGCTCAATACTACTGCGCCGACTACGCCACCGATTCCGGCGGAGATTGCGACGGTACTGAGGATTTGGGCATTGCTGCCCGTCCGTGCCAGAATCATCGGTGGGTATAGGGTTTCGGCGGTTTGATAGGCAAATATAAATAGGCAAAAGATGGTGGTAATGGCAACTAAGCTCGGTCTGGCGCGGATGTAGTCGATCCCCCAGAATAGTTGTTGCCAGATGGTTTTACCGTCGCCCCGATCGCTTGGCGAACTTTTGGCTTGCGGAATCCGCACCATTAGCACGGTGCTAATCCCGATGATAAATGTTGCCAGATCGATCGCGATGATGCCCATTAATCCGATCGACGGATACAGACTACCGACTAAAGCAGGGGAGATAATCGTCCCGCCGTACATGATGAGCATTCTCATACTACTGACGCGGCTGTAGTGTTTCCTGTCCACGATCGACGAAATCGATGCGGAAAAAGCTAGCCCCTGGAGTTGTCCGCAACAGCCGTAGATGACGGCTAACCCGTACAGATGCCAGATCTGGAGCAGATCGATCGAGTACAGTAACCCGATCGTTATCGTACATGCACCCACGCAGACATCGCTAAAAATCATCAATTTTTGACGATTGAAGCGATCGATAATTATCCCCGCCAATAAGGAGATCGCAATTTGTGGGAGTAAAAAGAAGAAACTCAGTAGCGCGATCGCTGTTGTGGTCTGAGTCTGTTGCCAAATCCAGATCGTGAGGGCAAATTGGGTCATTTCCGTCCCAATCGCCGATGCCATCTGCCCGCTCCAGAGAATTGTAAAGATACGCACGGCAAAAATTTTGAGGATTAACACAGATGTCACAACATATCGATAATCGATCGCCATACTCTTGCAATTGTATTTTAGATCGTGATATTAATATTAATATAAATTCTCAATAATAGTTTTGACGATCCAGACTAGCGATCGATCGAGATCGACCTTGTATCCCATAAACCAAAAGAGGATACTGGGAAAGGATATTTTTTCATTCCTAGAAGATTGCCCCGATCGAGGATAGCAATTGACCGCATAATAAAGGTTTCAAGAATTATGTGACGATCGTCAACCGTTGAGGTAGGGGCAATTCATGAATTTCCCCTACCTCAATACTCAGTCCTTACCCAGACTCTCAAGCCCCTAATTCAAGATAATTTTTTAAAATCGAGCTATGTTCTCTAAAAATTAATGAGAATAATATTCAAAAATATAAATTAAAATCGACATTTACCATGCAGTCAGTTAGTATCCGAGCGCTTGCCATCAACTTTCCTCAGACTATTCGCACCAACGATTATTGGCTGGAAAAATTCCCTGACTTATTTGTCCAAACCAGACAGCGAGAGGTCAGGCGCACTCCAGCTAAGGACTTAATTCCCATTCCCAGTGGGATCGATCTGTGGCTGCAAGAGGTTACGCCCTTTTTAGCAGATCCGTTCCGAGGCAGCGTCCAACGGCGGGTATTGGC
>NZ_JANMZA010000310.1:0-4841 GCF_031382685.1 Chamaesiphon sp. OTE_8_metabat_110
ATTGTAGTGAGGTCATGCCAGGTTTTATGTTGAGCATGGATAGAATTTGGTAAACATTCTAGGATTGCCGCATCTGTGGGCAGCGGATTTTCGACGATCCCCATCTAGTAACCCAAAGCTCTAAAAATTGCAGCTCGACGGCGATCTGGCGTTGGCGGAGCCTTCCCCTTCGGGAATCGATCCCAACCCGTAAGTCTTTCGATGTCATAATAGGCAGTGTGGAATTTTCAGCCAAGGAGCAACAGCACTCATGAGTAACCAATCGCCAATCCCAGTCGTCGTCAATGGTGCAGCGGGGAAAATGGGCATCGAAGTCATCAAAGCTGTCGCTAACGCCCCGGATCTGGTGCTACTGGGCGCGATCGATCGTAACCCCAAGCTACTCGGCGAAGACATCGGTGAAATCGCTGGCTGTGGAGCCTTAGAGATACCTGTAATGAACGATCTTCAGGCAATCCTCGCCATGGCATCCCAAGAGAAACAACCCGCCGTAATGGTCGATTTTACCCATCCTGACAGTATCTATGAAAACGTGCGATCGGCGATCGCCTACGGCGTGCGTCCGGTTGTCGGTACCACCGGATTGAGTCCCACCCAGATTCAAGAACTAGCCGAATTTGCCGACAAAGCGAGTACTGGTTGCTTAATTATCCCCAATTTCTCGATCGGGGTCATCTTAATGCAGCAAGCCGCCATTCAAGCCGCCAAATTTTTCGAGCACGTCGAAATCATCGAACTCCATCACAACCAAAAAGCCGATGCCCCCAGCGGTACCGCCATCCAAACCGCCCAACTGCTCGGCGAACTCGGCAAAACTTTCAACCCTCCCAGCGTCACCGAATCCGAAAAGCTCGCAGGTGCTAGAGGTGCGATCGCCGACGAAAACATTCGCATTCATAGCGTCCGACTTCCTGGCTATATCGCCCATCAAGAAATCATCTTCGGCGCTCCTGGTGAGATCTATCTCCTCCGCCACGATACCACCAATCGATCGTGCTACATGCCCGGAGTCCTCCTCGCCATCCGCAAGATTTTGGGTCTCAAATCGCTAGTATACGGATTAGAAAAAATTCTTTAATAATCTAGAGAGCTAGCAAAGATGATGCTGGTGGGCAGCGACGATCTCATCAGCGAACGAGAAACTGTCGATAAGAAAGGAAATCTCGTCATCATTGAAAATATCGAAACGAGATTGAATCTCAAAGTCGGCGATGAAATCGGAAAAATATAAATACTGAGAGGTACAGATTAACGATCGACTCTATATTTAAAAATAATCTGTCGATCGCGTTGCTTGAATTCAATATCAAACTTGTCGAAAACTACCTCTCTTCCTAGTAAGCATTCAACTGCATCATCAGTTTGAAGCCAAGCGATCGGCACAGTCAAAGTATGGCTATCGATCGATAGTTCCACTCTTCTGAGTACATAATCTACCTCTCCACCCACTCCTTCAGCTTTAGACATTACTTCTTCACCACCTACTCTATAACCCAAATCGATACCTAACTGTTTGGGCATCAAACAAAAATCAGCACCTGAATCTACTAGAATATTTAGTTGTCGAGCCTCTTGATAACTGAGCTTAACTAAATATTTAGGTTGCCAATTGTTAGCTTTAACAGTCCTAAATCTGACAGGATAAAACTTGATTGGCTCGACAAATTCATTTTCATAAATTCGTTCGATGATGTATTCCATCGGATCTAGTTTAACTCGCTCCATCATGGTAAGGTAATCACGGTCGTGGGAAATTACGCCGTCTCTAGAATAGGCAACCCACTCACCCACATACTCTTTTAGTTCTTGCCAATGCCATCGATACCACTCAGACGGACTTTGATTAATACTCATATCATCATGAATCATCTTAACCGACGATAGAGTTCGGCATTACAATAAATCTAGCATATCCTGGGCGGCAATTTGCTGAGATTGAAGTAGGCGATCGATTGCCTTTGGCACGCTCCGCGATCGCTGGCGATTACCTGCAGCGATTGATTACTATTGGGCTAGATGCTCTAGGTAGAGTGCTGGTGGTGGTGTATACCTGGCGCGATCGGGAAATTAGGTTGATTTCAGCTAGATCGGCGACACGTCAAGAACGAAGACAGTATGGAGTCGGTGCGGTGTATGGATCTCCCGATCTGGCAATTCGATCGTAAACCAAATCTGTGTTGGTGGGCAAATATATCGAAGCTAGCGAAATCACAAGTGATTCAATCGTCATCGATTCAGTTATTGAATCTGGCGATCTGAGTTAAAATAGCACTGAGATAGATCTAATTGAAGATCGTCTATGACTTTATATGTTATCGATACGGATATTTTGAGTCTTTACCAACGAAATCATCCACAAGTTTGCGAACAAATTCGTCTAGCTCGACAAAGTAATCTCGTCATCAAAACAACTGTGGTAACAGTCGAAGAGCAATATGCCGGATGATTAGCTCAGATTCGGAAAGCACAAAAGCCTGAAGATCTAATTGCTGCTTATGAGAGATTAACTGCAACTTTTTCGCTGTTTTCTCAGTTGGAGATCTTAGAATATAATCGTGCTGCTGAAGATCGATTTCGGCATTTTAGACAACAGGGCATTAGAATTGGAACGCAAGATCTACGAATTGCATCGATCTCGATCGCCAATAGCGGTATTATTGTTACCCGCAACCTCAAAGATTTTGGACAAGTACCAGGATTAGCGATCGAAGATTGGTCTGTATAATGACTCGATCGATCCCACAACCTCAAAAAACACGATCGAGCATCACAACCCAAATGACTATCGATAGTCTCGATCGATTGGCAAACTTTTGTATCGACAGACGCTCGATCGACTAGGATCGAGCGAATATTAACTGGATGACGGCGCGGCAATCGCTGTTTGCGTCGGATTTATTCGGCGATGACATTAGTAAGATTAAACCTGCGATTAATGTCGATGGTAGTGACTCGACGATCTTTGATAATGCGCTGGAACTATTGACTCTTTCCGGTCGCAG
The DNA here is from genome assembly GCF_031382685.1 of Chamaesiphon sp. OTE_8_metabat_110. NCBI lineage: Bacteria > Bacillati > Cyanobacteriota > Cyanophyceae > Gomontiellales > Chamaesiphonaceae > Chamaesiphon > Chamaesiphon sp. OTE_8_metabat_110. The sequence continues at coordinate 3,003 of NZ_JANMZA010000310.1, forward strand.
CTTGCCCCATGCGATGATGATGACGGTGCCCAAACCTTGGACGGCACATGAGTCGATGAGCGCACAGAAGAAGGCGTTTTATGAGTACCATTCCTGCTTGATGGAGCCGTGGGATGTCCCAGCTTCGTTCCCAAGCAATGGCAATGGATGATATGTTAAATTTGTCTTATCGATCGATTCCCCTCCCAAAACACTAACGCAACAAAAACCATTGTAAAATATGACTCCCAACCGATCGCCAGCAGTTTATGAACTAGAGCGTGAAATTGCCTTACTTCCAGTTGAGGATAAATTGTGGCTACAGGCTCAGATCGATAAACAGATAAAATCCACAGCACTCACCCAACCAGATATTAATCCAGCCGCAGAAGATTGGAGCGACGAAGAGTGGACTGACGCAGAATGGACTAAATTATCATTGCAGGGATTGAGTAGAGCCTATGGTGATGACGAACCAGACTACGAATTATTGGAAGCCAAGGAGTTTCAATCGCATTTATCAAAAATTGCTATTTAACCTATCCAAGCATATTGGTTTACCAATAGAAAACAACGATACTGTAACAACAAAAAAGTAAGTATAAAATATGACTTCCAACCGATCGCTAATAGTTTATGAGCTAAAGCGCGAAATCGCCTTACTTTCAGTTGAGGAGAAATTGCAGCTACGAGATGATATCGATAAGCAGATTAGAGCAGTAGCATTGGGAAAATCCGTCAGCGAGATTGAAGCTGAATTAGAAGAGATGGCAAACGATCCAGATATCCAGAGAGAACTAGCCGCGATCGAACTAGAGTTTGCAGGTATATCCATTTAATCTGCCCTCAAAACTATTTTTGGCATAAAATCGATCGATCGTTCCAACAGAATACAAATATACTCTTCAATACCGATTACCTCCGGTATGCTGCGTCAACGATTACCGACCGTACCTACGCGAACGAACCTCAAACACTGAAATTGTTGGGTTTCGCGGTGCTCCCAATCCAACATACGGGGAGAAATCCCTCTCAGTTAATCAGTCTGAATCGCTGAAAAGAGATGGAAGATTACGGCGACCACTGACAACTCTTAGGATTTCGATCCCGTCATCGAGAATACGGTAGAAAATAATATAACCTTCGAGAGATAATCCTCTAAGATCTGGGCGAATTGCTCCATAGCTTTTACCAATGCTGGGAAAGGAAACTAGTTGTTGACACTTACTATTAAATTCTTTAAAAAATCGTTCGCCTACTTCTACATTGGTTTCGGCAAAGTAGTCAGCGATTTCAGTAAGATCTCGACTAGCAAGAACGTTAATGACATAGAGACTCATGCTTACACTCGACCGCGTTGAAACCGCTCTAAAATCTGGTTGACGAATGTCTCGCCATCGATCGGTGGTGTTTGCTCTGAGGCTGAAATGGCAGCATCGATTTTCGTTCGGATATCTTCAACCCAGACGTTCTCGGCTTGTTGTTCTTCCGCCAATTCTGCTAAAAACCGAGCCGCGATCGCTTCTTGTCGATCGATTGGCAGTTGTTCGATTTGGGCGATTACCTGTTGAAGCAGTTCTGTCATAGTTTACACCGCAATTTACTACAGCCTCCTAATTTTACCCGATTCTCTCTTATGACAGGCTCCGCTAGCGAGTAAAGCGATCGAATAGACTACAATCGATCGATCGATAATTTCGATCGATCGATCATTCCGACAGGATACAAAGATGCTCCTCAACAGAGATCGAGACTCAATCACTGGGATTGCCTCTAATTTTCATAGTGATAACGGGCTTGTAAAAATTGGATAGATTCATCTTTGATTCGATAAATTAGTCGATGTTCTAAATCTATTCT
>NZ_JANMZA010000333.1:0-11482 GCF_031382685.1 Chamaesiphon sp. OTE_8_metabat_110
CCGCTTTCGAGCCATGCTTATTAAACCAATCATTGACTCGATCGATATCTGTAGCCGTGACTCTAATCCACTTACCATATCGCTCCGTCCAAGTCTGTAGCCTTTGATAATTTACCAGCCTACCCAGATAATACCAGGCATAAGTACCAGCCATCGTACCAACAGTACCAGCAAAAACGGCTACCCCAAAATTCATTTTACCTTGAGCCACCGTAAACCCAGCTAACGGCATAATCAGCTCGGACGGAATTGGCGGAAATAGATTTTCCAAAAACATGAGGATGCCAATTCCCCAGTAGCCTAAACTACTCATCAAACCGATAACCCATTCCGCCATAATCAGAAATTAGCTCGCAGATATTGACAATAACTCGTTGGCATCGCCTACCAAAGGTAATCGAACTCATCCCATCAGGATCACTCGATCGATAACATGAATAATACCATTGTCCGCCTCGATATCTGCGGCAATTACCGTAGCATTTTTGACCTCAAAAGCATGACTACAATCGTTGGCGGAGCCTTTCCCTTGGAAAATCGGAATTGGCGAACCTTCCAGCGATTCTACCTTACTGAGCTTTGCTAAGTCAGCTTGCGTAAACTTACCTGCTACCACATGAAATTTGAGGATGCGGGCTAACTGGGGTGGATTTTGGACTAAGGTTTGGACTGTGCCTGGAGGTAAGGCTGCAAAGGCAGCATCGACTGGGGCAAATACGGTAAATGGCCCAGGAGATTGTAATGCTTCGACTAATCCAGCCGCTTGAACGGCGGCGACGAGGGTTTTGAAGTTATCGTTACTAACCGCAATTTCTACGATATTTGGCATCTTATTATTATTAAAACTCTAATTTTGTAGGGTGGGCACTGCCCACTTTTTTAACTAAATGCTATGTATTGAATGTTTGTTTTTTATCGACTATTGCGATCGCTAAATCTGTTGGTGGGCAGTGCCCACCCTACGAGAAGTAACCATTGTAATATTATAAAATTTAGATACATTACAATTTCTTTTCCCAGAATAGTGCTTTACCCATTTGGGGGTTTAGCTCATAGCCGTTAAATCCAAACGATCGATATGCTTTTTGAGCGAGATAGTTATGTTCTAAAACTTCTAGTGTCAGTTTACAGCATCCTAGCTCGATCGCAATTTGTTCCGCTAGTTGTAGCATCAACTTAGATAGCCCTCTACCTCGATAAGGTAGCGAAACGATCGCATCATGAATATTCAGCAATGGTTGGCAAGCAAAAGTGGAAAATCCTTCCAAACAAACAACTAGTCCGGCTGGTTCTCGCTCTACAAAAGCGAGGATAATACGAGCAGTCTTGCGTCTAGCTAATTCAGCAATTAGATGTGTTTTAGCATAGTCCGATAATCCACTACCGCCACCCATCGGATCGCGAGCATATTCATCCATTAATGTTATGACTGCCCGCGCATGTGCGGCGATAGTTAAATCTGCTTCAATAATCTCGATCGAGGATGTGTCTAACGTCATGATTTATCGGCTAGCTTCTAACACATTTTAGCTTGATTCAAGTGGCTCGACTAACCTATGTTAATTAAGAAAACATTCAATCTTCAAAATTATCTATATTCTTGATTCTGAATATCACTCAATCGAGCTTCAGGGCGCTTAAAGCGATCGATCTGAGCCTCAAAGAACTGACGATTTTTCTCTAGATGTTGAGGATTAGGATCGTCTAAAGGATAGAGTAACGCACCGCGTAACGCTTGAATTACTGCTGACGTAACACAGTACATCGATCGCTGAAAACTCGCACCTAATTGAATTAACATATCATCTTTACCCCGACAATGTTGCTCGTAGTAATCGAGTAAATATTGAGGCAAGAAATGATACATATCATCCATCAATAACGTCGGTGGAATCCCGGCAGCACCGACGGGATTTACATCGGCGTATAAAATGCCGTAATGAAAATCATTTTGCTCTGCTGGTACTTGCTCGGCTTGAGCGTTATATGATTTGGTGCCGCGAAATGGAGCAGTCCGGTAAAATACTGCTTCGACATAAGGTAAAGCCGCCTCATACAGCCAGGTAAAACCGCAAGATTTAGGGATGATTTCAAACATTTCCCCATCGATATAAACATGATGATAAATCGGTCGCCCTGCAACAGCAAAAATCCCATTTACCAGGAAATCCATCGCTTCTGGGACAGAGGTAATTTTACCCTCATCATAAAGATCGCTCATCTCAAAAAATACGGGAGCCATCACTTCCCAAAACAGTCCTAAGTTGGAATAGTAGGAAAGCACGCGTACCTGCTCGATGAACATGTCGGGGAAAAGTTTGTAAGCGGCAAGCATAGCCGGATTGCCCTTGAAATATGCTTTAATAGCTCGATCGGCGTTTTGCTTGTATTCGTCAGTATCTAGATAAGGATCGAACCTGCCACCCATGCCCCGATGCCAGTACATCGCCTGCATACAGGCTTCCGCAAACTCCATATTAATCCGATCGTGTAGTAAGTGATGGAAAAGTTTGGGCATTTTGGTACTGCGCCCTTTTTCCATAAACTCTAGCAGTTCGGGATGTGCTGAAGCTGCGCCTTTTTGCCAGATGCGTAAGTCGGCGGTGTCACCTGCATAGTGATTGGGTAAGTCGAGATATTCCTGCGGGAGGAAGTATTTAAAGGCAGGTAGCGGGTTGATGAAGACACGCTCGGCAATGTACAGCAAGTCGCGCCAGTAGAAGTCCATCGGGACGGCGTAGGCTTTGTACAAGCCGATGATTTGCATCAGGTTTTCGGGTGTGTCGGGTAGCATCGCGCCACCTGCTTCGAGGCGATGGATAACGTCGGCAAATTGATGGGTGGATGGTGGTAGTTTGGTGGGTGCAGGAGCTGTGGTTGTAGTCATGGGGATTTTGGATTAGTGTGGAATATTAATAATATGTAGGGGCGGGTTTATGCTGTTGATGTCTTTTGTACTAGAGATTTCATGCAAACCCGCCCTACCCACTGTCATCTGTCGTGTTTGTTAGATTCGCTGCGGAGATCTACCCACCCCGCCCTACAGGCACCCCTGTCTTGAAAAGGTGCTTTACTTGGGGAAACCCCAAGACCGCACTTTTCGCTCCAGGGAGGGGATTTTTCACTTCTAGTTTGGCGATTTGAGTAGTTGCTGATGGGAGCGTTGCCACGAACTCATCGGTGGTAACTTGAGTATGGGAAATCAAGATATTCGGTCGAACGCCCAGTAGGATAATGAGTGCAGCCAGGACTATTGCTGGTACCCGCTCGTAGCTGGCGACTTTGGGCAAATAGATGAGGTCTTGTGTTAACTTGCCAAAGAGGGCGCGATTGATAATGATGATGAAGTAGACAGAAGTTAAACCCGTACTCGCCAGACAAATGAGCGTACCGATGGGGAAGGCGGCATAACTACCTTGGAAGGAGAGGAATTCACCGATGAAACCTGCCATCCCCGGAATACCCGCACTCGCCATCATGGTGAGAATCAACATTGCCCCGACAAAGGGTAAGCCGCGCTGGGGATTGAGCAATCCGTGAAGCTGGTTTAATTCACGGGTGCCTGTTTTGGCTTCAATGATGCCAACTAGGTTAAATAATAGGGCGAGAATTAAGCCGTGTGCCACCATTTGATAGACTGCGCCTAACAGGCTCAACGGAGTCCCCGCAGCGGTAGCCAGCAATACATAGCTCAAATGCGCGACGGAACTATAGGCGATCGTTTTCTTGATATCGGTTTGGGCGATCGCGATCGTACTGCCGTATACTGCGGTAAAGACGGCGATGAGTGCCAACCAGGGAGCGACAATCGCCCACGCATCGGGGAATAAACCCAAACCAAAGCGGATTAAGCCATAGGTGCCTAATTTGGAGACAATGCCACCCAACAACATCGACACGGGTGTCGAGGCTTCGACGTAGGCATCTGGGAGCCAAGTATGAAACGGCACCAACGGCATCTTGATCCCAAAACCGAGCAGGATAATACTGAGAAATAGGAGTTGGAGATTGGCTGGTAAATGCGTTGCTGCCAATGACTCATAGTTAAAGTCACCAGTTTTGGCAAACCATGCCCAGCTCAAGAAACCTGCAAGTAAGATGATTCCCGAGAGAGCTTGATAAATCAGAAACTTAGTTGCTGCATAGCCACGCTTTTCACCGCCCCAAATCGCAATTAATAGATAGAGGGGAATCAATTCTAGCTCGTAGAATAAGAAGAACAGCAACAAGTTTTGCGCGAGAAAAGCGCCCGTAATTGCAGTACTGACCAGCAAGAGGAGTGCATGAAACAGTCGCGGTCTTTCGATATCTTTAGCAGTCGCCTGAACCGACAGCACTACCAACAAACTATTTAAGATGATTAATGGTAAAGACAAGCCATCAATACCCAATTGATAATCTAATCCTAGTGGCTCGACCCACACGATATGCTCGACAAATTGTAAGCCAACATCTTGGTAATTGAACATTGTCGCGATCGCGATCGCAAGCATTAAAGTCACTCCAGCAGTAATTAGTGCGATCGAGCGACTAAATCTTGGTAATATTCCAATCCAAATTGCCCCCAACAGCGGCAACCAAATAATAGCACTCAACATAATTAAGATCGATCCTCTATTTGAAAAATATAGATTCTAAATTGCTAATTGATAATTACTAACTATTGACTAAACTAGCAGACCCATCATCAGACCGAGAATAATAATTCCCGCAAATGCGAATAAAATATAAAACTGAGACTGACCGGAAGTACTATATTTTAGCGTCTGTCCACTGAATAAAGTTCCTAGCCCGATGACATTAACTAAGCCATCGACAACATAGCGATCGAACCAATTAATTGCCCGCGCACTGACTGCTACCAACCAGACGATCGTCAACTGATAAAAACGTTGAATATAAAAGTCATAGGTAAAGAAGTTTTGCAGTGCTGGCAACGGTAAGCGAATTGGTTTTTGTACCGTATTCGTACCATAAATCACACCACTAATTGTTATCCCCGAAATACTCGACCAAACCAGTAATGGTGCAAACATCTGGTCTAATTTACCCCAGCTTGGCAATAGATCTAGATTGTAAAAAATACTTGGTAAGTGACAGATGAAAACAGCAGAGCTAACGACAGGTATACTAATCAACCAAAACGGTTCGACCGAGCGTTCGCTCATTGGCTGTACCCAACCCAAAAAGATTCTACAAAATAGTCTAGTCAAACTAAATGCAGTCAAAGTATTGACAATCAAAATCACCCCAACGAGCCAAGGTTGCTCGATCCACAAACTAGTAACTAATTGTAAAAACCCCCAAAATCCGCCGAGCGGCGGTACGGCAATAAAGGAAATAATTGCCACCAACATCGACATCGCCGTAAACGGACGCCGCGACCACAAACCACCCAACTGTGTCAAATCTTGGGTAATATTCGTCCAAATGACCGCACCCACACTCATATACAACAATGCCATCCCGAAAGATTCATTGAACAGAATAAATCGCGCCGAGTCCAAATTTTGAGTACCAACAGCGATAAATACTAGCCCGATATAAGCACTTAAAACATATGAAAGTACGCGCTTGACATCAACCTGCGCGATCGAAATCAACGCACAACAGACCGCCGTAGCAACGCCCAGAATCACGAGAATACTCAACAAAAGTGGTGAGAGCGAAATTACAGGTGCCAATTTAATCAGTACGAATGCCCCCGCACCAACTACCACCGCATTTCGTAACACTGTCGCTGGTAGTGGTGCCTCCATCGCTTCATCCAGCCAGAGCTGAAAGGGGATCTGAGCGCACTTGCCCAACGGCCCCGCACTCAAAGACAAACCGAGTAACAGCGCCACTGTCGGGTCTAATTGCGCCGTCTGCGCCCAAATTTCCAACTCGCTAAAATTCCACGTCCCCGCGATCGGGTAAATTGCAATTACGCCCATCAACAGGATAATATCACCCACCCGTTTCGTCCAAAAGGCATCCCGCGCACCTGTAATTACCAAAGGTTGCGCGTACCAAAAACCGACTAACAAGTAAGTAGCTAGTGTCAGTAATTCGAGAAAGACATAACTAAAAAATAGCGAATTGGTTAATACCAATCCACAAATCCCCGCCCCAAAACAATTCATCAGCGAAAAGAACCGTCCCCAGCTCCAATCCATCTCCAGATAACCAACTGCATAAATCTGAGATACCAGACTAATCGTCGTTACCACCGCCGTAGCAGTCAGTGTAATCGTCGAAATCTCGATCGGAAAATTGATATCTAGGGTGCTGCTGTGCAGCCAGCTATAGCTAATTTGGTGCGGCGCTAGCTCCCAGCCTGTGGCTACGGCTAACAGCGCATGAATCATTGCTACCCCCGCCATGAGGATATTCACATAACCAGCAGGTCTAGTGCCGAGTTGCCCCGACCAGCCAAGCGACCAGGGGAGTGCCAAAATTGCCCCAATTAGTGGGTAGCAAGGAATCAACCAGATATTCTGAAGAATTATCGAGTCCATAGATTTAAATCTATCGTTTAATATAAGAGATTAGTTATTGCTCTATGTAAAAGATTAATCGAAAATTCATCGAAAAGATAGGCAAATCATAGAGTTTTATCAAATGTTCGCTCTAACTTTTGCTTATCTTATCTATAATGTATAGTCGATTGTCTATTATTAGTTTATGGCTAAATCTATCTTTTATTTCCCTGGATATCCTCGATCGTCCATCTAGCTCATTTCTAGCATCCGTTGCATCGGACGCAAAGCTGCCAAGCGGACATCTTCAGACATCGTAATTTCTGGCGATCGAGTCTTCATTGCCAGATATAATTTTTCTAATGTATTCAAGCGCATATGCGGACATTCATTACACGCACAATTATTAATTGGTGGCGCAGGGATAAACTCTTTGTGAGGTTGAGCTTTTTGCATTTGATGAATGATTCCCGGTTCAGTGGCGATAATAAATTGCGTACTGGAACTCTGTGCCGTATATTTTAATAACGCACTCGTCGAACCGATAAAATTAGCGTGTTGTAATACCGACTCTTCGCATTCTGGGTGAGCGATAATTTCGGCTTCGGGATGATTTATCTTAAGTTGTACCAACTTCTTCTCCGAAAAAGTTTCGTGTACGATACAACTGCCTTGCCATAATACCAGTTCTCGCTCGGCTTGCTGCATCACATACCGTCCCAGATTGCGATCGGGTGCAAAAATAATTCCCTGCTCTGTGGGAATCTGTTTGACAATTTTGACAGCATTAGAACTCGTACAGATAATATCACTCAAAGCTTTAATTTCTGCCGTACAGTTAATGTAAGAAATCACAATATGGTCGGGATATTTTGCCTTAAATGCCGCAAATTCATCGGGCGGACAACTATCTGCCAGCGAACATCCCGCCGCTAAATCTGGTAATAATACCAGCTTATTTGGATTTAAAATCTTGGCAGTTTCCGCCATAAAATGTACGCCAGCAAACACGATAACATCAGCATCGGTACTAGCAGCTCGGCGCGATAATTCCAGCGAGTCGCCAATAAAGTCCGCCACGTCCTGAATTTCTGAATCCTGGTAATAGTGCGCCAGAATTACCGCATTGAGAGATTTTTTTAATTCTTGGATTGCCGCTACAACATCCACAGGGATGGAATCTGGATTGGCAGTTGGACGTGCAGTGACAAACATTTTGGGGTTAATTTATGGGTATTTTGGTCGCTCTACCTCAATTATAGTAGATTTTACCAAAATGCCAAGTGTTTCATTAGCTAGTTGCGAACTTAAGCTGTAATGAGATTCCTCATCACTCGATATCATAACTTCTCTAGCTCGATCGCGCCATTTTCGGTAAACTCTACTAGCAAGCGGCATTGACTTAACAAACCCGTACCCAATAGAGGCTTACCTCCCATTGCCAACACTGGTACTATTACTTCTTCACCATGCCAGTCGATTGTCGCAATATGTGTGGGAGTTAAAGATTGAGAGCCATCAGCTAGAATAGTTGCCGTTGTGGAAAATAATGGTAAGTTCATTGCTCCAACTGCCCCAACTGGCAATGTCAAATAGCCATTAAATCCAGTATCGACAACGAATTCTACATCAAAAATCATTTCCTGAGATAGCAAAAACCTTACAGGTAACACAATTTTTTTGTCAACAAACTTACCTCTAATCATCAGTTTAATTTTCCGTCAAAACCACCGAAGCCCACAGCAGCACTGTAGCCAATTCTCAAAGTAAAAAGTCTGGCAGTAGGTCTTTTAGCTTTTAGCATCATCATTCCTTCTACTCCTGTGAGATCGATGAAATACTCACCAGTTTCTACGTCGATTGTCAGCATCTTTCCGATATTATCAGTGGTTTCTACTTGTTGCTGAATTTCATTGGCATATATTTCTCCAGCCTTAGCTGCGACCTCTTCTACAGACCAAAAAATTGCATCTACCATAAAATTTCCTGCTTTATTCAATCCTCAAACAATTCTACTATTTTCGATCTATATACTAAGTCAATATACTAGGTAGGTAGTGCAATTTGTTGTCAGATAGACTATGCCTGAAACCTAGTTGGTGGGCAGTGCCCACCCTACAAGACATCTTATATTCTACAGATGTTTTAGATAAAGCTCAAAGCTTTGCCTTTGATGTCCGATCGAATCTCGCCTTTTTCATACACCACATTCCCATTGACAATCGTGTAAACTGGATAGCCAGTGAGATTCCAACCTTCAAAGGGACTCCAGCCGCATTTTGTTTGGAGATCTTTGCGCTCGACGGGGTGATAGTTTTCGAGATCTACCAATACTAAATCCGCGTCATAACCGATCGCGATCGCGCCTTTATTGGGGATATGATAAGCTTTAGCGACTGCTGTAGACATCCAGTTCGAGACTTGCTCGATCGTACATTTGCCAGCAACTGCTTGGGTGAGCATCACTGGGAGTGCCGTCTCGACTCCAGGCATTCCCGATGGGATATTGGGGTACCCTTTGGCTTTTTCTTCGAGCGTATGCGGTGCGTGATCGGTGGCGATAAAATCGATCGTCCCATCTAATAATCCCGCCCACAGAACATCATTATCGTGATGGCTCCGGAGGGGCGGATTCATCTGGGCGAGGGTACCGATGGCGGCATAGGCATCGGTATTGAGCATCAGATGTTGGGGGGTGACTTCGGCTGTTACCCAGGCGGGTTTGTGCTGGCGGAGATATTCTACTTCGATGGCGGTAGAGAGGTGGAGGATGTGCAAGCGGCGCTGATATTTCTCGGATAATTGTAGTGCGAGTTTGGTAGCATTTAGGGCGGCAATATCGTCTTGAATCTGCGAATGGACGGCAGGATCGGTACTTCCGGCAAACTCTTGTTTGCGCTGGTTGATGCGGGCTTGATCTTCAGCGTGGACGGCTATTAAGCGATCTCCCTGGGCAAAAATCGGTTCTAAGGCAGCAGCAGTATCGACGAGCAGATCGCCATGTGCCGAACCCATGAACACCTTGATGCCGCAGGTAGGGGTGGCTGTGCGAATGTCTGGGAGGTTGGCAGGAGTTGCCCCGATAAAGAAACCGTAATTGACGATGCTCTTGCGGGCGGCGCGATCGAGTTTATCATCGAGTGCGGCTTGAGTGATGGTCAGCGGTTTGGTATTGGGCATCTCCAGAAAGGATGTCACCCCACCCTTGGCGCAGGCATAACTGGCAGTCGTCAGATCTTCTTTGTGCTCCAGTCCTGGCTCCCGAAAGTGGACTTGTGGATCGATGATACCGGGCAACAAAACTAAGCCAGTTGCGTCAATTTCTTGAGCTGCATCGGTAGCCGAAATACTTGCGGCAATCTCGACAATCCGCTCGTTGCGTACCAAAACATCACCAGCTAACCATGTGCCATCGGCCAACAGGATCTGAGCCTGACGGATTAGCAAAGAATTTACGTTCATACTCGATCGGCAAAAATAAAGGGCATAATGGTCTATGGATAAAACAAGTATATTAAAGATCGAGGCGGCAATTTTCGTTTGATGCTGATATGTTACCGGACGACATTAGCCAGCATTGATGCTTTGGTAGTGTCTTCATCAACTGTCTAGATCGGATTTTACAGGACGATCGCCAAGGTTTTTCGCAAATCGATCGAGTCGCCCGATCGCGGTCGATATCGTCATCACAACTGGATGAGAATATCTCTCGACTTACATCTACTCACTCATTGACTTCCCCTTGAAGCGTTTTTATGGATTACGAACGGCCCCAACCAGAAGACTCTACTACTGAAGCTGAAACTGCCTCCGAACATCAACCTAAATACGCGGCGGATGGTGTCAACTCGATCCCCTCAACCAAAAAAGATGCAAATCCTTGGGTAGAAACCCTCACGACAATCGGCATGAGTATCTTCCTGGCATTGGGGATTCGGACTTTTGTGGCCGAGGCGCGCTACATTCCCTCTGGCTCGATGTTACCCACATTGCAGATCGACGATCGCTTAATTATCGATAAGATTTCTTACCGATTTGCCGATCCCGTCCGAGGTGATATTGTCGTATTCGATCCTACCGCTCAATTAGCCAAAGAAAAATATAAGGACGCCTTTATCAAGCGGGTGATCGGTTTACCTGGCGATCGAGTGACGGTCAAAGGTGGTAAGGTCTACATCAACGATAAACTTCTCACCGAACGCTATCTAGACGAACCACCAGCGACAGATTGGAGCACCACAGACCGCTATACCACCGATAATGAAGGTCAACATCGCCGCCTGCCTTGGCCTGCTGACGGTCGAGTCCCCAAGGGTCAATATCTAGTGCTCGGCGACAACCGCAATAATAGTTATGATAGTCACTACTGGGGCTTTGTCCCCAAGGACAAAATCATTGGTAAGGCGTCTGTCCGGTTTTGGCCGATTAACCGGGCGGGTGGGATCGATCCTCAACCTGATTATCGCTAGCTTACTCCCTTCTTAGTGACAAATTAGACATCTAGTGTGGATAGTGGGTCGTGGATCGTGAATAGTGGATCGTGAATAGTGGATCGTGAATTGCAAATGTCGGCGTTGCTGAATTGGGGTATAAAGCATAGACCTTGCCCTGCTTGGTGAAACGCACGCTGAGGAAGCCTCTGCGCGATTTCATCCGCTCACCCCCAGCCCCTCTGTCTTGACGCACACAAACGGGAGGGAACCTCCCGTTCGAAGCGCCGCTGTCTTGACCCAAACGCACGCTGAGGGAACCTCAGCGCGATTTGGGTCGCTCCCACGCTTGGGAGCGATTCGCGCACGCCTCTGGTCCCCGACGGTTGAGCGGCGTTTTTATGTCTAGGGTTCCCCCCGAATAAAAAACGACAAGACAGCGAATCAGCGACGCGCTCATCACGGAGGTTCCCTCCAGGTCGAGCGCGTCAAGACAAGACAGAGGGGAGCCAGAAGCCCAGGCGAGGGCGGGACTGAAGGGCAAATCATACCTGGATTCAGCAACGCCCAAATGTCTATTTCTTGGGTGGG
>NZ_JANMZA010000353.1:0-3097 GCF_031382685.1 Chamaesiphon sp. OTE_8_metabat_110
TAGTCTCGAAGGCTTCATCCGACAGATCGTCGGCTGGCGCGAGTTTATGCGGATTACCTACGAGCGCCGGGGTAGATTCCAGCGCACGCACAACTATTGGGGTTTTACGCGCAAAGTACCCGAGAGCTTTTGGAACGGCACTACGGGGATTTTACCGCTGGATGCGACGATTCACAAGGCGCTCAAACAGGGGTATTGTCACCATATCGAACGGCTGATGGTAGTCGGCAATTTCATGCTCTTGTGCGAATTCGATCCCGATGACGTGTTTCGCTGGTTTATGGAGATGTTTGTCGATGCTTATGATTGGGTGATGGTGCCGAATGTCTATGCGATGAGCCAGTTCGCCGATGGTGGCGGCATGTGTACGAAACCCTATATCAGCGGGAGCAATTATCTGATGAAGATGAGCGACTATCCCAAAGGCGATTGGCAAGTAACTTGGGATGGATTGTTTTGGCGATTTATGCACGTCCATCGCGATTTCTTTCTCACGAATCCTCGCTTGGGGATGTTGGTAAGAACCTTCGATAAGATGGCTCCAGAAAAACAACAGCAGCACCTCACCGCAGCGGAAAAGTTTTTAGATAATTTAGATCTTACAAACGCTAGTTAATAGTTTCTATCGACGCCAGAAACCCGACTTCTCCAAGAAGTCGGGTTTCTATTCGGGCTATGTTTTAGCAACTGGTTTAATTGTATATGTCAGTGACTCACCTTTGGTTGAATTACTCATCCCCAAAGCTTTCCAATCAGGAGGATGACTAAATCCAATATTCACAGATCCATCGGCAGCCTTGGCAGTCCATTTTTCTCCCGGACAAACTTGTGACTGAAGCTGGAAATCTCTCGCTACCAAATCAGCCTTTTCCCCTGCGGCTAATTTAGCTTTTACTTGCCTCACACTAGTCGTCAACTCCCACAATAAGTCTTGCTTCAATACCTTGGGATATTGACTAGTTATGACAACGGGATCGATCGTGTATTCAGCAAAGTCTATTGTCGGTTTTACGCCGCTGTTACCATTTGTCCGACAGATATTTTGCTGACTCCAATAAGCAATACCTTTAGCAACTTCTCGATGTCTATCTACTGCGGCTAATCGGAGAGAAGGACTTACTAAATAGGAGAATCCCGGTATCCAACGTAATGGACTATCATATGTCACCAGCAATCGATCGAACAGAGCTGGATTTTGCAAGAGCTTGTTAGCAGTTATTGACTCATTCTCGATCGCACTAGCCATGTATTTATGACGTTCTTGACCGAATAAATTATTACCCCATCCCTGTGACAATTGTTGATTTAATGCCGCCTGTCGTGAATCGATCTGCCTGACTAATCTTGATATTCTACCTTGTCCAATGAGGCTATACAACTGTCCTATTAGCGACTTTTGAGATCGAACCGATTGCTGAATTTTATCAAATACAATTAAATGCTTAGTAAGATCTGCATTCGGTTGTTGCTGCTTGTCGAGTAGGTTTGCGGTCGTCAAACTTTCAATATTGGTAGTGCTTAAAAAAATTGGTAACTTTGAGAACAGTGAGCTACTTTCTAGACTTAAATTACTTTGTGATGTCCAAGAATTATTCCCCCATTCAGGGATGGGATTATTTGCTAAGTAAGTAACGACCGCCTCTAGATCGGCTTGATGATTGTTGAGATAGGTTAATACTTTATCGGGAACTGGTGCGATCGAGTCTTCATTTTTCTCTAATTGTTGATTAACATAATCTTGTAACGGTCTTTCGATCGATTTCCATTCTGCGATCGCAGCAATTGTTGGTTTAACTTTTACTTCACTACCATCACCAAATACATCTATAGATAGCCCTAATTTAGTCATCAAGGATTGTAACTCGATCGCGGACTCATTCGGTGCAGTTTTAGGATGTTGGCGGACGTAGGTAGCGATCGCTTGCTCGAACGGCTTTTCTTGCTCGGCTGCATACATATTTCCACCGATTAAATAGATGCTCATCGTCAATCCGATCGCACCAATTACCCCAACCCATAACTTACTAAGTTCGTAGCGCGGACGCGATAATTCTTTTTCTAATGCCCGGACTAATATATGTTCGGTGCCAGCTAATTCTCGGACTCGATCGAGTATTTTAGCTGTCTCATGTAAATGAGTTGCAAGTTGAATATTTTTGCCAGATGCTGTTTTGATAGACAAACATCGCATTCCCAGTATTCGATAAGGTTTAATTAATGCGATCTCTTGCCAATTCATGGATATTCGGCGGCCCAGTAAATTTAGCCCAGAAACTCCGACTGGAGTAATGATAAAATTAGATATTTTTATTAATATGTAGGCTACTATAACTTGAATCGCTAATGAACAGACAAATAGCAAAATTGACTTAGCAATAGCTATCGTTAGCGGTACTAACAGAATCAAATATATTATTCCGAAAAAGAACGCACCTAAAACACTAATTCCGATACAGTAAGAAAGATATGGCAAAAATAATAGCTTAAATTTATATTTAACAATATCCTGTGTAGGCTGTTCTGGAGAGATTAATTTTTTGCGCCGCATCAGTCCGTAGCTCACTAGATTACCTAGTAATTATGCCCAAAACGTAGCCAAAGGTATTCAACCCATGCGATGAGGATAGATCTAGCTTGACATTGAGATAAAATTGGATACGGGGCAATCCATAACATACCCACAAAACTATGGCAAAAGACAGTAATAAAATCGCCTACCGCGAATTTGGCGACGAAGAGCCAGATACCGAAGACACCGCCGAACTACCACCCAACCAGCACAAACTCAAGATCGAAGCCTCCCGCAAAGGTAAAGGCGGTAAAACAGTCACCATCGTCAGTGGCTTTCAAGTCTCACCAGAGACACTTACCAGCCTCACCAAGACACTCAAAAATCAGTGTGGTGCAGGTGGCGCGATGAAGGATAATACGATCGAGATTCAAGGCGATCATCGTCAAAAGTTATTGGAGATCGTGACTAAATTGGGCTACAAAGCTAAATTAAGTGGCGGTTAGAAATTGGAGTATTTTTATCGATCGAGAATAATTCAGCCATTGTAGCGATTCGATCGAGTAGGCGATCGGCGTAGAGTGACAA
>NZ_JANMZA010000360.1:0-3986 GCF_031382685.1 Chamaesiphon sp. OTE_8_metabat_110
GGGTAGTCGGATTTATCAGAATATTGCCCGGTTTGAGATCTTTATGAACGATCCGCGCTCGTCCCAGCGCGTGCAACGTATCCGCCAACTGGATCGCGATCTGGAGGACATCCACTAGCGGTAAACAATTATTTTGGCGATAACTTACCAACGAGACGCCCCCAAAATCCTCCATCACCAACGCATAGCCGAGATCGGATGCCTCTAAGCTGTAAATCCTCACGACCCCTGGTAAATCGAGATGTGTGGCAGTGCTGGCGTCCCGCCCCTGGAGCAGCAGATACTGATGGCGAAAATTGAGTAATTCGCGTTCGGTGGGATACGCGGCAGCCAATAATTTGATAATTACCGATTTCGGGCTGGCTGATTTTGGCGCGATTGGCTCTGCCCGATACACGACAGTTTTAGCGTCGCGAAATAGTTCTTCGCTCACCCGATACCCACACAGATGAAATCCCAAGCTGCTACTGGTCATAATTTCCCGATCCGATTGCCGATTTCTCACCACATCTTTAATATTCCCCAGGATCGGCTGGATGCGATCTTAGGGGTAGAGGGTAAAAGGTAAGAGGTAAGAGGTAAAAGGTAAGAGGTAAGATCGTCCACTTTGCCGAACAGTTTATTACCTAATCCCTAAAGCCTAAAGCCTAATCTCTAAAGCCTAGTTAAAAATGCCAACATATAAAACGAATTACCATTAAACTCAAATTCATCGATTATTTCTAGGTTGAGTTTGCGGGTATGTGCGGCAAACGATCGCTGATTTAGTTTATTGATAAAAGTTACGCCGACTGGAAATTTGGGTGCGAAACTCGATCGCATCAAATCGAATAGCTGCGGAAAGATATCACTACCCCGAATAGCTCGATCGAGACAGATCGGCCCATACTGAAAACTGCTATCGACAGTAATTTCTCTACCTTTAAATCTCAATTTGGGTAGTCGATCGACCATCACCCTGAAAATCTCCCACTGCGAGAAAAACGTCCAATCCCCAGCCAGTAAATAACCGACGATCTGCCCTGCATCTTCAGCTACAAATACACCATCTTGCAATCGCAATTGTCGAAGCAATTCGGGCGTAAATGGTGTCGTCACAAATCCACCCGCCAACTCTGCTGGCGCTAACTGACTATACAAATTGCGAGACTGAAGATCGAGAATACCATCAAAATCGGACTCGCTTACATTTCTAATAATTGGAGTCATGCAGATTGAATTGATAAGACAAATTTACCAATACTAACATATCTTTATCGACTAACCGATCGAGTGCAGCCAGCCAGTAGGGTGGGCACTGCCCACAAACAGTTTTTGACATAGTAATGTGGATATTGAGAGTGGTTAAAATCGCTCGACTAGTATAGAGATTGCTCGATCGCTTAGCGTACCGTAGGTAATCGAATAAAACAGTTTAAACTCTTATTGCTTCGGCTTTATATGGTCTGTGGGCATTGCCCACCCTACGTTTCTACGTTTCTAAAATTAGCTCACAACAAGGATCTGTAGGTTGGGTTGAAGAATGAAACCCAACAATCCCAACCTGTAACTCTGGTGGGGCGTTGGGTTTCGCGGCCCAACCCAACCTACAGTCTAAAATAATAGGCAGCACCCACCATCATAAAATTACTTCTTACCTTTTACCTTTTACCTTTTACCTTTTACCCTTTACCTTTTACCTTTTACCTTTTACCCATTACCTTTTACCTCTTACCTCTTACCTCTTACCCTCTACTTCTGGCTTACTTGGCGATTATTAATATAGTTATAAGTCAGCTTCGATACTTCCTGGACAAAACTGCGAGCGCGAATATCGTTAAACGATCGCTTCACAAAAATACCCGCCAAATAGAGCTTGCCATTGGGCATTTCAATGATTCCGGCATCGCCAATCAATCGTCCTAGCGTACCAGTTTTGTGGGCGATCGCGGCACCTTTACCCAATCCGGCGGGGAGGAGTTTCCGATTTTCAGTTTGATTGAGAATATCTAACACTTTACTCCGGCTGGCTTCACTAATTAATTGATGCTTGGCAAGTAAGGCTGACAATCTTACGAGATCGGCGGGACTAGTTGTATTCGCCCCTTTAAAGTCTCCCAATGGGCGGTTGATGACTGTTTTTCGCAGTCCCCAGCTCTTGAATTGACGATTGAGCGCCAGCTTCCCTCCTAGCTTGTCAATAATCATATTCGTACCTGTATTGTCGCTAATGGCGATCATCTTGGTAGCCGTTTGGAGGACGCTCAACTTTGCCCCGCGACGGTATTGCAACTCTCCCGAACCTCCCGTAATCAAATCCCTTCTCACCGTGAGCGTGTCATTCAAGCGCACTTTTCCCGAATCGACAGCTTGAAATAGCGCCATCAAAATTGGCAACTTAATCGTACTAGCCGCCGGGAAACTTTTCTCACCATTAATATCCAAATAATTACCCGTGTCCACCTCCATGAAAAACATCCCAGGGGAGAGGTAACTATATTTCGCTGCTAAGGTCTTAATTTGGCGCTTGAGGGCGGTCATTTCTTGCCCGATGGGTACGACACCAGCAAAGACAATCGGACTGATAGGCACGCTCTGAACCCGCCCGGTGCTGGCTGTGGCGACACTGCGATCGATCGATCTCAACTTAATCGACCACCGTGAGGGGAGATCGCTCCGAATAATAATATTTTGGGGACTGACACCATAACCGGGTGCTAGTTCCATTACCAAGCGAGTATTGTTGGCGTCTGACTGGGCAATGCGGACTTCTCGCACTGCCGCACCGTATTTCTTCCGGATGGTCGCCTCGGTCATTTTGGTGCCGGGTAAATCGACAATCAGGCGGTAAGGGCCATCGAGGAGGGTGGCTTTGGGCTGGACTCCAGTATCAGTACCAAAGTTTAATTGGTTTTGATTGGCGTTAAATTCCCAACCTGTGAATTTGCCAGCTTGGGCTGGTGCCGCAAATCCTAAACACGCACTGCTAATCAGTCCGGGGAGAAGCCAACTTAATTTCATAAGATCGGGATGTGAGGTAAAGGTAGAGCAGTTAGTTGAGTCAGATGATGATTAACACAATTCGGTTCCCCACGTCAATTAATTGACACCGATCGGGGACTGGTGCCGATCGATCTCCATCGCTCCAATCGCTTGCAGACACTAGCTTTAACCCCTGCTCTATCGGGTTCTGTATCGATCGATATATTTATTTGCCCGTAATTACCGTTATATTAAGAAGTATTACGGATTTTAGATTCAAAATCCAAATCGTGTATTCAATCCTGTGAGGGCACCCATGACGATCGGCTTACAAATACCAGCTACCGCTACTACTGAAGAATTATTAGTTGCCAATTTTTTTCAAGCTTCGGCTGGACACTGGTTATCAGAACGACGTTACTATACGCTGCCTCATGGCGATACCCAAGAAGTAGTCAGCGAAATTGCGATCGAATTTCTAGCACCGGGCGCGCCGGAGTTGCAAGAGTTAGCCAGATTGCATGGCTTGGATGACTCAGCCTTGACCTGTGGCAGCAAAATTGAGTGGGATAGTAAAGACTCAGTGACTGGGAAAAAAGCTTCTAAAGGCAGTACTTTATTTGGCGCTTTGGGCAATATCTTATATCGCGATCGCGGTTTCGCCACATCTAAACCAATTACCGCAATTTACCACTTTCCCCAGCCCGATACTCTGTGTCTGAAAACCGAGTATCAAAGCTCGGTATTTGAAGAGGAAATCAAATTAGTCGGCGACAAATATCGCACCCGTCAAACAATTATCTCGCGGGCAGGCGAACAAGTCACGATCGGTCAATATTTGGAAAAGCGGATGGTTTAGGCTTTAGGTTTTAGGCTAAATTAATAGCAATAACTCAGGCGGGGCAATCGATCGATTGCCCCGCCTTTTTTGGCTGATTATTACTAGCAACTCACTTTGCTGGTGACATCCAATACGGGGGGACGGGGGGACGGGGAGACGGGGAGACGGGGGGACGGGGAGACTG
>NZ_JANMZA010000378.1:0-7457 GCF_031382685.1 Chamaesiphon sp. OTE_8_metabat_110
AAGTCGCCCATCGCGTCGCCGTCGAGAAGACTCTGGCATTAATCGAAGCACGTTACGCTCAGACTCGCATTACAAATAAAAAAAATGTAGTGGAAGTCAAAACTAGCAACCTAGTTGTCGCCCAGTTCGACCATATCGAGAGCCGCGAACTCGACCCCCACCTGCATACTCACGCCTTGGTGATGAACCTAACCCAAGCAGAGAGCGAAAAATGGTATGCCAACGACAACGACCTCATCTTTGGGAATAAGAAACACTTGGGGACGATCTATCAGACGTATCTTGCCGCCGAAGTCGAAAAACTGGGCTATGGAATTGAATATCGCCCCCACGGACAGATTGAGATTGCTGGGTACGATCGAGAGCATCTAGAGGATTTTAGCAAACGCCGGATGCAGATCCTCTCTGAGTGCCCAGGTAATAGTACTTGGCTGACTCGTGAAGAAAGTTGGCAGCATACCCGCAAGCATAAAGAGCGTATTCCCCAATCGGAGCTAAAAGCTCGATGGCAGCAGGAAGGGGCGGATTTAGGCATCGAGATCGTGCGATCGGGATTGCCAAATGTCAAGCAATCTACTACCGCAGCCACTAAAGATCGTTATATCGAAGATGCGATCGTTCACTGTTCCGAGCGGAGTGTTGACTTTAGAGTTGAAGATATCGAGAAATTCGTCATCGCCCAACGATTACCGATCGATATTACTGACATTAAATCTCTGTGCGACGCTCGCTCGGATTTAATTAAACTCGATGGCAACTACACCACTTACAACGCACTCGTGCGTGAGGATCGGACGATCTCGCTGATGCGAGGCACCAAAGATGATGTAACACCGATTGCTAGCCCTAGACTGGTAGCTGACTATCTGCAAAATACCACACTCAACGCAGGACAGCGACAAGCGATCGGACTGGCTGCCATGACCGCAGATCGAGTAATTGCATGGCAGGGAGTCGCTGGTGCGGGAAAAACATCTGCCCTTGCCGAACTAAAACAGATCGCCGACCTGCACGGGGTCGAAGTGAAAGGATTCGCCCCCAGTGCCGAAGCTGCCAAAGTGTTAAGTGATGAATTAGGGATCGAGGCCCAGACAGTAGCAAGAAAACTCTGTAGTCGTGAGGAGCCACTGAGTAAAGATGAATTGTGGATTGTGGATGAGGCGGGTTTGTTAAGTGCCGATGATGCCCTGGCACTGTTATCTAGAGCCAAAAAAGAGAATGCGCGAGTGTTACTCGTTGGGGATACCCGACAGCTATCGTCAGTGGCGGCAGGGAATCCTTTTAAATCGTTACAAGCAGCGGGAATGGCAACCGCCCGACTCACGGTATCGCTACGCCAAAAAGACCCAAATCTCCAAGCTGCGGTAGATGCTCTTGCCGATGGCGAGATCGATCGCGGTTTTGCACTGTTAGAGCAAAATAATAGTATCGTCACAGTTGCTAAAGATGAGATCGTTGGCAAAATTGCAACTGAGTATCTAGCTCTTAGTCCAGCACAGAGAGCCAAAACATTAATCGTATCGGGAACTAACAATAAGCGACGGGAGATTACAGCGGCGATCCGTGAAGGATTGCGATCGATCGGGACAATCGGCTCAGACCTGCCAGCTCGACAATTAGTAGATTATAAATTTACCAAAGTCGAAAACAGCTACGCTCATAATTACAATGTTGGCGATATTGTCGTGCCGATTCGGAACTACAACCAACTGGTAAGAGGGCAAAGTTATATAGTCACCGATAAAGAAGCCAATAACATTGTCTTGAGATCGCCAGATGGCGAACGACTAGTTACAGACTTAAATTTCAACAAAGCCCACTATCGGGAGGAATCGATCGGTGTAGCAGTGGGGGATCGGCTGCGCTGGAGCAAAAACGATGCACAGTTGCAGCGACGCAATGGACAGGAATTTGAGATCGAGTCTACGATCGATCGTGTGGCAAACATTAAATACCGTGACGGTCGAATAGAAGCGATCGATCTGCGCCAAGCACATCACTTCGATCTGGCAATTGCTACGACGATATATAGCAGTCAGGGGAAAACTAGCGATCTGGTGCTTGTCGCGGCTGATGGGGTGCAGAACTCAGAAAGTTTTTATGTCGCAGCCAGTCGAGCTAAGAGCGAACTGAAAATTTTTACCGATTCACCAGATAATCTACGATCGATGGCGATGGAATCGATGAGTAATCGCAATCCCCGCGAATTACTCTCGAATTTAGATCGGCGACAGGCAATCTTGAAGGCACAAAAACAACATGGAGTTAGCGATCTGAACGTTTTACAGGTAGAGGTTGAGCCGTTGCTAGATCGTGTAAACGAAAGAGACGATCTAGATGAGCAAGAAGGTGTCAAGGTTCCTACTCATGGTGGAAGTGTAAAAGTTCCTACTCATGGAGGGGATGTCGAGACGTTGACAACTAGGGAATATGAGCTTGACACCACTCCAGTTCGTTGACAACCGATCTAAACAATTTGCCACTTCATTGAGAATGCCAACCCAGATCTGACGACCACACACGATTGAACTCAACTCCCTCACCGAGCGCAATTGTCGGCGGCATCAAAAAATCATGAAGAATCAATCCGATCTGGCTCAAAACCAAGCCCTCACCTGTCAGTTTCCCCTTTCGCACGAAAGCTACCCACTGCCGCTGTTTGGTTTCATCATCAGCAAACTCACTCGTCAAGGCTAACGGGGTATCCGTGGGGATGGGAGTACGGCGACGCTCGAATGTGGCAGCAATGGCTCGACCGAGCAGATTCCCCTCAAAAGTGAAATGTTGGGACAAATACCACAGATCGTACAAATCCTTCATCCGCGTATTTCCGATTCCCAGCAGCACCATCGCCTCAAACTTTTCAGCGATAACAGTCTCGCGGTTGTAAGCATACAGTTGAGGTGTGGGTAGATCCGAGAGCATCGCGGGCAAACTCATCAGTTGCGGTGCGGGAGTGACGATATCGCCAAATCCCACATCGATCTGTAAATTAATCCGCGTCGGGGTACCTGCGATGAATGCGGTGAGCCGAATCCTCACGCCTGGATACTCCCGATCTGCTTTGATTACTTCACCTTTTACCGTCGATATGTCGAATTCCAAGCCATCTGGAACGACATCCGCCTGACAAACCGATCGAAACACGGCTTCTATTTCCGCGATTGAGTTGTCTCCTCGACATAATAAATCTACATCTTTAGTCGTCCGGTGGGGAGTGTCGCTCCAGAGGATAAATAACATCGCCCCTTTGAGGATAAATCGCTCTCCCACCGCAGAGCAGTGTAATCGGTACAATAAACGTTCGATTCCATAGCGGGTTAGAACCAGATTGAAGTCTTCTTTCTGAGCTTGGGCAAGATTTAATAATCGCTGGCGGATTGAAGCAGCCAAATTTCGCGGTTGATTCATGATAAATACTCCAGGTACGGACGCATCACTTTACTCATCCGACAAATCTTGGCATACGACCACAATTCATCCATCGAGCAGCGGCGAGACTCCCAACTTTCCCGCAGAGCTTCAAGGGCAACATCTAGACCGATCTTGTGGCGATACTTAAAACAATCGACGATCGTTTTGGCTGGATTGAATATCTGCACTGGAGTTCCCTCGATCGCGTGAGTTTCAATCCCCGCACTCAGAGCTAATCCCGACATATAGACCGGACGCAGTAATAGTACATCCGAATTAGGACGGCGGGCATGAACGTCGATCGCCACCCAGACTTCAAAGGGTGCTTGAGTTCCAATCCCATGAAACTGGAGGGCAGAGAGCAAACAAATTACCCCATGCTCCACCCGCTGACTGGCAACAGCGAGACTATGATATTCGGTGAGTTCGGCATCAATATAGGTGTACATCCCCCGACCAGATTTGAGCAGTACGCCCCGATCTACCAAGCGGCGCAGATCTTCTGGATGAATGCCACCTGCAATCGCATCGCGAGTCCGAATCGTACTTTGAGATTTGGCAAGATTGAGAATTCGTTGCTCCAGAGGAGATGCTGCTTCAACGCTCCGATTTGACTCCATGAATAACGTAGGTAAATATTCACTATTACCGACATTATTACATGTTTCGCTCGAAAGTACTCAAATCCTTTCCAATGCGCTGCGGGAGCCAATGGTTGTGTCGTACTCCTTCGCTACGGTGCGATCGTGACATTCAACCTCAGTATGGAGGAAGAAAGCAAACTACTCAAAACGATCGAGTCCCACATTCGCGAACCCCTCAAAGCTACAGCATCGGAAGTGCTAGCAATCGCATTTCGCCCGAAGGTGAATGAGCGACTGGAAAGTGAAATCCTCTGGTTGCAAGAATGCAGTACGGAACGCTTACAAATTGTGGCTGAGGCTTTGGGCAAAAGTGTCGTACTAGAATATTACGAGCAGGAAGTATCGCTCCTATTTGAAAGTATCAAGCCGTTCACTACTGCCATTCAAGGGAAAAACCTCCGTCCGCCCAAGGAGAAAGAATTACTTAGCTACATTGGCGGCTTGTTGCTGATCCAGCAAAAAATGCTCGGCATTGTTGAAGTAGGCGAAAGACCCGATCCGACTTGGGATCGTCCAGAATTAAGCCGCTTGTACTTGCGCCTTGAAGATGAATACGAACTACGCGAGCGATTGGTTGCGCTAGAGCAAAAGTTAGCACTGATTTCTAAAACCGTAGAAACCGCCCTGGGGATGATGCAGCGCAGCAGCAGCCACCGCGTGGAATGGTACATTGTCATTTTGATTGTTGTGGAAATCTTCTTATCAATTTACGACTTATGGATGAGGAACTAGCATCGAGTTTGCTCTGATATATTCTGCGCCGAGAACAATAAGGATATGAACGGAGAACTGGATCGATCGCTCTTAAACTGGAAAATTTGATAAATCTGATAACTTGGCAATTACAAGGTACTTCAGTCGATCGGCTCGGCACAAAATTTCCAATCAGCTAACTGGACGGTAAGATTCGATCGCCAGTCTCAAACCGCTACAAACTCAAGATCGTCAAACTCGATCCAACTCGTCAGGTTCCCATTCGGCTTCAGGCAAGTACACGAGTCTCCCGACTTACTAAACTCACGAATCGTCAGATTTCCGGCGTATTGCTGCTTGAGGTTGGCACTTGAGCCGCCATACCTGACTAAATCTCCAACTTTAAATAGAATCGGGAGATCGGATGAGGTCGATGGGGAATTTTTATTGTCAGTATCGTCAGCCAACCTTGAAACCCGCTCTTGTTCTGACGTTCGATGGCTGACGATATCTTCAGTCTTATCGTCAGCCCAATCGTCAGCCATTAAAATATCGTCAGCCTTAACGTCAGCCCAATCGTCAGCCATTGAAATATCGTCAGCCTTAACGTCAGATTTATCGTCAGCCATTGAAATATCGTCAGCCTTATCGTCAGCCCTAAGATCGTTATCCTGACTAGTTTCTGGCGAAGGCAGACGCTCGGCTGACAATACTGACGATAAAATCACACATTTCTCTAACACGATCTGCCGAGTTCCCGCTTTTCCAATTCGAGCCTCTCGAACATCAATGCCCAATGCCTTGAGATCGGGTGCCAGTCGATTGAGTTGCCGCTTGAGAACGTTAGCAGTTTTTGGGAAATACCGCGACCGATAGGTAGCTTCATCTGTATATTTTTCCAATTCATTCAGTAGTTCTGAAGCCGTCCCCTGCCAAGGTTCCCATGCCTTGCGATGTTCCATAAGTCGGATAATCGCTTCTCCAACAGGCGAAGACTCAATTACTACTTGTCTAGACAGTTCGCGACTGTCATTGAAGACTGACATAAACTCAGCTTTCTTGAGTCCTAACGCTTTCTCACTAGCAATCGCAAAGAGCGCATAGTCAGCCATCCGAGGAAGTTTATCAGGCTTGGTGTATGGTAACTCTGCTAATGTTTGACTCAGTGCCGTCAACAGTGCCCCAAGGATACGCGGACGCGCTGCTTCGATCTTGGCATTTAATTCAGCCTGGGGTAGTCGCTGTTGTTCGCTAATTTCACCGAGCTGTACCATTAAGACTCGATCGGCTAAGTCGTCACGAGTCACAAGGGAATCGATCGCCGTGACAATCTGGGGACGGGCAAACTCAAAAGTCGTCTCTTCGTCAGTGCTGAATAGAGTGCGCGTACTGTAGCCGAATCCAGTCGCAATCCGACATAGATCGTCAGATTGGTCTGCACTGATATGTCCCACATTATCGTAGACCATCAATAGCCGACGAGAAGCTGAGACTGCGAGCTTATGGGTATCTCCTTGTAGCTTGATAAGTGGGGCTTTCCCAGGATCGATTAAACCCTTGAGCATTTCTGCGGCAACGGTCTTGCCGCTCCCTCTGTGTGCCGATAGCACTAATACCGGATAGGTTTTGTTCGGACAAAAACAGAATAGTAAGAAAGTGATAATCAAAGTCCATGCAGATCCATCTACATTGAGCAATTCCCGTAATTCTGTCAAGCTTCCCCCAGCGACGGGATAAGGGAGCGGACGCAGTGAATCCGGTCGCCAAAATCGCACGGGTGGATCGTCGATCGTCCTCCAGCCAGTAGGATCGATCTCGATCGCTTTCCAGTCTGGAGTACCCAAGTCGAGATAAATTTTCTCCCGATCCTGGGCGATGCGGAGATGGACTTCGCAAGTTGCCGAATCCTGTCCATATAAAGCGATCGCTTCGAGGGTTGAGAGCGTATCTTGCATCGGTTGAGAACCGATCCCTTTTCCCTCGATATTGAAATACATCCCAGCCAGCCACATCCTAAAAGCTCTGGAGCGCACTGCATAAGTGTGACGGTTGCCGGAAATCGCGATATCGGCATAAGCAACTCGATCGGGATTTTGGAAGTAAGTAGCAGTTCTGCCGATCTCCAGCAACCGCTCTGCAACTGACTTCTGTGGCTTTTTTCCGCCGGAGGCTCGATCGTCTTCATTGCTGTCTATTTCCGCTGCTTCGATCGGTTTGGCACTGTCGATAACGCGACGGAATGCCTCGACTCCATCGTTAAAGATTAAATCGTCAATGCCTTTACCTCGATCGCTACTCCATTCAGCTAAATACACTTGACAATCTGCGGCTATTAATAAACCAGCAAATCTTTTAGTTGCAGCCCGAACCATATTTATTGTTTTCGGTTTGCTGTCTTTATCAAATGCAATAGTTATCCTTCTATTCGGGGTAGAAATTAGCTGTAAATCATTAATTAATGTATAGTCTTTCTCACCTTTATTCAGTTCGGGACAGCCATTCCACACCCCAGTTAGCGAGATACAAATCTCACTACTGCTAATTCCACTTAATGCTTTCTTTGCTCCTTCCGTAGTGGTTACAGGGATAGTTGAATCATCTCGAATCCACTGTAAAAACTCTAGGCTGAGTCGTTGGCATTCATCTCGCCATTCATCCGAGCCGATATCTACTAATTGCCATTGCCTTGTAACTAGATCGGGGGGT
>NZ_JANMZA010000431.1:0-16743 GCF_031382685.1 Chamaesiphon sp. OTE_8_metabat_110
CATCGCCTTACCCGCACCCGAACACCAATTACAGTCAGCCGAGGCGAGCGCGCCAACGATCGATACTAAGTGGGTCGCAATTAAGTCACCAATGGTGGGCACCTTTTATCGATCGCCAGCCCCTGACGAGCCAGCATTTGCCTCGATCGGCGATCGAATTCGCGTCGGGCAAACTGTCTGTATTATCGAAGCGATGAAACTGATGAATGAGATCGAAGCCGAAGTCGTCGGACAGGTAATGGAGGTATTAGTTGAAAATGGTCAACCGATCGAATTCGGTCAACCATTAATGTATATCAATCCTAGTTAAATTAATTGAGAATTGAGAATTGAGAATTGGGTTTTTAGGATGGGGATTTAGAGGGCGTCTGAAAAGGCTTTTCGGTGTGAATCGAAGATCTAAATCCCCCGAGGATGCGGGGGACTTTAAATCCGGTTCCCCCCTTAAAAAGGTGGGCTAGGGGGGATTTCTAGGGTTTACGATTAACAAACTAGACTTTTCAGATATCTTCTAAGGATTGGTAGGTGCGGGATTGATGGGGAAGTCTCGATCGTAAGTTTGACGCGTGATTGGCTGTCTGATTTCGACACCATCCTCGCCGAGTACTTCCAGCTTTTTGCCCTCGACGGTAATCCAGACTTGGGCATCGGGGTCTTGGGCTGTGGCTGTATAGACTACTTGCCCCAATCGTCCGATTGCGGATGTCGCACCGCCACTTTGCGTGAACTCTTTGGAGAGATCGACATGGATGCCATCTGCTAGCACTTTGGTACTTAAGAGCTTGGTACCGACGGGAATTGTTGAAGTCAGCTTGCCGTCTGGCTTGCCAGCCGAAGCGATCAGGGTAGACAGCGATTTATTGACGCGTGCCTCGGGATTGTCGGCTGCTGTCGGCTGTGGATCTTGAACATCTTGGGAGACTAAAATGGTTTTTTTGCCGTCATCATCGAGTCGCCAAATTTTGACCTTGCCATCTTGCTGTTGGGCGATTGTCGGGGTGGTCGGCTTAATAGTATTTTGACCGACAGTTGGGATTTTAGATGGTGTCGTCGGTGCGATAGTTACCTGATTGGGCGTAATCGGCAGCGGTGTTGCAGGTTGCGGATTTTGCTGTGCAGGATCGACTGTAGTGGGATTTGGATTGATTTGGCTAGGTGTATTTGCCTGCGGCTGGTTGTTGTGAGTCGTGAACCATGCCAAACCACCACCGAGCGCAGTTGTGGCTAAAGTCAGAGCTGAGATCGTAGCAACGACGCTTTTAGATATAGATTTTTGGTTTTCCATAATTAAAAATTCCTATAAATCGTTAAAACCATTAGACAGTGAGCAGTTATTGTAGATGGTGTCAGGGATGTTGGACTCAAGCCAGCTAACCGATTCCTAATAACTAGTAACTGGTAAGTGTTTGCCGTCGATCGATCTGCCAAGTTAGCACTTTAGCTATTCTGGTCGATGCTCTCCTAGTTTAACTGGTAGAATTGGGATTCGGCGACGAATATTCTCGATATCCTTACTCTTTACCGAACTAGCCGAGCGCAGATCGAGTCATTACTCTTTACGCCCAGCCAAACGGACGAAAGCCGCTAGCTCCACCTGTTGGGGATTGACTTTGAATTGGAGAATGCGGGCGCTCAAACCCCGCTGCTCAAACATATCTACATTCAATCGATCGCTAATTCCGGCAGTTAAGCCCGATAACAGAAATTCTGGCACCGGAGTCTGCCCCACCATTGCCTTGGGTGCGACTAGTTGAAATTTTCGACCACCGACGACACTGACACCAGTTTCGAGATTGACGGCTATTTTTTCACTAGAGTTGGGATCTTGCAACTCTGCTTGAATTCCCACCCGATTATTGCCCAGAAACCGGATCTGGGGGTTGGCTATTTGGTAGTCTTTGTTGAGCGAACCAGCCGCCGCACCACCGAGAGTACTAGTAGTCATTTTCTGAAGTCTAGCGATCGCATCCGGAGACTTTAAGTAATTATTTAGATCTTCTTCATTAAACTTCAACTTGATGCCCGCTTGGATGGGTTGCTGAATCGAGCCAGCACGCGGGCTTTGTCCGTCTGCCTGAAGTGCCTGGAGATTCACTGCAATCGGGTCGGTTTCGATTTCGAGAGTATCGATGCGCAGATCCTTACTCACCCACAATCCGCGTCCGGCAACCCGCAGTTTATTAATTTTCCCATTGATAATTTGGTGAACGGGCGCATTATCAGTCCGCACTTGTAATTGCTCTGCACGATCTAGTTGCGATAAAAACGCCGCTTCGACATTTTTATCGACGACTAACCCCGTCAGTGAAAATAAGGTGGTGATACCGGACAGGAGGATGGTGATTAGTTCCATTTAGTGGATAGTGGATAGTGGATAGTGGATAGTAAATAAGCGAGGGAATGGAAATGTGTGGAGAGAAAAGGACGCTTGCGTCCAAATTCACTATTCACTATCCACGATCCACTTCTTAACCGTTGCCCCAACACTCTCGACGGTAATATCCTGAGATTGTTTCGTGGCACGATTGACGACTTCTACTTTACCATCTTTGAGCGATCGACCAGTGACGATCCGGAAAGGGATGCCGATGAGGTCAGCGTCCTTGAATTTGACCCCTGCGCGTTCATCGCGATCGTCGAGGATAGTTTCGACCCCCAGGTGATTTAACTCGGTGTAGAGGCGTTCGGCGACCTCCATTTGTTGAGCATCGCTGATGTTTGGCACGCAGATTATCGCATGATACGGCGCGATCGCGACAGGCCAAACGATGCCATCTTTATCGTAGGATTGTTCGACTGCGGCTTGCGCTAGTCGGGATACACCAACGCCATAGCAACCCATCACAAGGGGTTGCTCCTCTCCTTGCTCGTTGGTAAATGTCGCCCCCATCGCCGCCGAATACTTGGTGCCGAGTTGGAAAATATGTCCGACTTCGATGCCGCGTGCGGTTTCCAAAACTTGCGTCGGATCGTGGATGGCGCGATCTCCCACTAGCGCCTTTTGAAGATCTACCCGTACTGCTGGCAGCGGAAAGTTAGTCTGCCAATTGGCACCGACGACATGTTTTTCGGCTTCATTTGTGCCCGTAATAAAGTTTGTCAAACTAGCAGCGGTTTCGTCCACGATCCGCAGAAATTGCGGATGAACGTTAGGACTGGCACTGATATATTCATCGCTCAAATCTGGGGCGATATAACCGAGTGGTAAAGGTTTAGCTGCCCATTTAGCGATCGCAACCCCATCGGGTACTTCTAGAGCAATTACTGTTTTGGCACCATAATTAGGCGCTAATTTCATCAATTCATTAGTTAATTTTACTTGGTTAACTTCTCGATCGCTCCGAATACTAATCAATACTAAAACCGTCTTACCATTATCAAATACTGCTTGTTGCAAGACATTTTTGACGATCGAAGTCGAGTCGCACTGCAAGAATTTGACTAACTTATTAATCGAGTTCGTATTCGGCGTATCCTTGATTTCATAACTAGTAAAAGTTGACGCTACAGCATCGGGAGCTAGCGAAACAGCCTTCTCCACATTGGCGGCATATTTACCATCTGCCGTGTACATCACATCATCCTCACCCGCTGCCGCCAGCACCATAAATTCCTGCGAACCAGAACCCCCGATCGCGCCAGAGTCAGCATCTACCGCCCGAAATTTCAAGCCGCAGCGGGTCAACATCTTGCAGTACGCATCGTGCATATCATCATAAGTTTCCTTCAGACTTTCTGCATCGGCATGGAAAGAATAACCATCTTTCATAATAAATTCCCGACCGCGCATCAACCCGAACCGAGGGCGAATTTCATCGCGAAACTTGCTCTGAATCTGATATAAATGTTGGGGTAATTGACGATAAGATTTAATCAAATCACGCGCCACCGCCGTCACGACTTCTTCATGAGTCGGGCCTAAAGCTACCTCTCGATTTTGTCTGTCGGTAAAAGCGAACATAATCCCTTCCGCTTGGGTATAGGTATCCCAGCGTCCCGACTGTTGCCACAATTCGGCGGGTTGGAGTTGGGGCAGCAGACACTCTTGTGCGCCTGTGGCATCCATTTCCTCTTTGACAATCTGCCGTACCTTCGTCAATACGCGCCACATCAGGGGTAGGTAAGCATACAAGCCACTCCCAATCCGGCGAATGTATCCCGCCCGCAATAGCAGCTTGTGGCTGGGGATTTCGGCGTCGGCTGGTTCTTCGCGGAGGGTGACAAATAGGCTTTTGGACAGTCTCATCAGATTTTTTGCGTGGGTTTACTCGCCCTAGCTCGGTAGGGTTTTGCTATCGATATTATCGCAGGGTCGGGGTCGATGTGGGTAGAGCCAATGCTGGCTTATTCGGATGTTCCTCGCCATTTAAACTCGATCCGTTCTTCCGCCTGGATAAACTCGATGTTAAATAAGTCAAATACCACTTCCCTACCCAATAGCAATGGAGCATCAGTGATTTCCGTTTGCAGCCAAGCCACAGGAGCTTTAAAACTATGCCCATTAATAGTGAAATCTACCGCACGGGTGACATACTGGATCTCGCCGCCAACGCCCGTACCATCTGACAAAATTTCGCCATCAGCTAACGCAAATCCCAATAGTTCGCCAATTTCCAGACTAATCAAACTCAGCTCTGCGCCAGAATCCACCAGCATCAAGGCATCGTGACTGACAGAGCCATGACTCAAGGTGACGGGATATTCTGGCTCCCATTCATGCCGAGCCATGCCATAGAATTTAAACCAAAAAAATTGAAATTCCGATGTCTGTGCGGGAATCCACTTTACTAAAAAGGGTTCTCCGGTGGCCGTGGCGAGAGATTCGACCAAATCCCAATCTCTCCCAGCCGCTAAGAGCCGAGTGGCACTATAAGCAACAAATTGACGACGATATCTCGTTCTCAGCATCCGGCGATGTTGATGCCCCCAACGGATAATAGCTCTGGTTTGTTCGGAAGTAGTTGTCATCAGGATCCGATCCTCAAATAAATTGCATCGGTCGATGTGGATACGAGACAAATATCTTCAGCAGTTACAAGTGTGACTAACTTTCATAGACTACGCCAACGCATATTGAAGACAAGCATGAATATCTTCAATTGCCAAATCTGGATAGTAGTCTCGAACGATTTCGGGAAAAGATCTTCCAGATTCAACTAATTCTAGGACATTCTGTACTGTAATCCGAGTACCAGCAACACAGGGTTTTCCAAAGTGAATTTGAGAGTCGATCGCGATTCTATTCATAAGTTTACTGACGTTCTCATGCTAAGTTGAATATCCAGATCCTTACTAAGAATGTAACATCTTACTATCGATAGTATCGCAGGGTCGGAGCCGACGTGGGTAGAGTCATCGCCGATCGAAACCATTTGAGATATTTTTAGCCATAGAGCTGTCTGGGTACCTTTGCTAAAAACCCGAACTATTACTATTTACTCCCCATTCTTTTAGTTGGTCGATCGCTGACTGATATTCTGCGACATCGCCCTGTTTTTTCGACAGTCTGGCAGATTGCTTCATGTCGGCAATTCCACCATCACGATCGTCTAACTTCATATACTTGACCATACTCCTGCCCTTGAAAGCCATAGCATTATTAGGGTCGAGCGAAATCGCCCGATTTAAGTCGGCTAATCCCCCTTGAGTGTCATTGAGTTTAAACGCTTTGAGAGCACCACGAAGAGAATAGCTATCAGCATTATTGGAGTCGAGAGAAATCGACCGATCTAAGTCGGTTACTCCTCCCTGAATGTCGTTGAGTTTAGTTGCTTTGAGAGTACCACGAACAACATAGGTAGTAGCATTTTTGGAGTCGAGCGAAATTGCCCGATTGTAATCGGCTAATGCCCCTTGAATATCATTAAGTTTCAGCGCTTTGAGCATACCACGATGTTGATAGGAGATACTAAATCTAGGGTCGAGAGAAATCGCCCGATTGAAGTCGGCTAACCCTCCCTGAGTGTCAATGAGTTTAAACGCTTTGAGGGCACCGCGCAAAGAATATGCCATCGCATACTTGGGGTTGAGTTGAATAGCTCGATCGAGATCTGCCAAGCTACCCATAGAGTCTCCTTTACCCATTTTCAGAATTGCTGATGCGAAGTAATCGCCTGCTTTGGCTGCGGTATTGGTTTGAATAGGGGCTACTTTTCGATCTAGCTCAATGCCCATGTTCCGCGCCACCATCCCGAATTGGTTGATGGGAATGCCGAGATTAAGTCCGGTTTGGTTGCCGTTGTCATCTTTATTGCTTTTACCGTGAATGGCAACCAGTTCGCCATCACTATTGAGGATTGCTCCACCATTCATTCCTGGTAAAGTTTGGTTACTATAAATTAGGGAGTAACCATTTTCTGAAACTCTAGTGCTATTGGCAGAAACTTGACCTTCCCTAGATAGAAATACCGACTCAGTGATAGCTCTAGTCGTACTAGGAAATCCATTGACATAAATACTCATGCCAGATTCGAGGACGTTGCAGTTGCCAAGTTTGGCAGTGGGATATTTAGCCGTAGATTTGAATTTGATAATTGCAAGATCGATATTACCAGGAGCCATGCGAATCGAGCTGCTTATAGCTTCGTAGGAGCGATTGTCTGGCGTGGTAATTTTATAATTGGCTTTATTTTTTACCACACTAGCAGTAGTGAGAATAGTATAGATATTTCCCTGGTGCTGAAGGATAACACCAGAACCCAAAGTCTCAGGCGTGGAAATCGATACTGTAATTGCTTTCCCGATATCGGCAATCTCGACTGAACTTTTGGCGGATGCGATGTTTGGTTGCACGAGTGCGATCGTGGCACTAATGCCAATAAGTCCAGTCCACTGCGAGATCTTAGGCAACATGAGCGGGTAATTAATTATTTTAGAATGGGATTAATATAGTCTAAATTTTCGCACAATAACCACCAATCCCCAGCATTTAGGCGATCTGGCGGTGCGATCTCAGATCGCATCGATTATCTCAAACAGCTCGTTGCGATTCACCACTTAGGATCGCAGGTGTTCAACTAATAACCAGAGTTGCGATCGAGTTTTTGCCACTCGTTTAGTACTTTAATCATCATCTGATATTTTTCAGTATTACGTTGCTGCTGATACAGTTTGGCAGCTTGTTGGATATCGGCAATGCCACTGGCTCGATCTGAGAAAGCATGTTTGAGTGACCCCCTGAAGGCGAAAGCATCAGCAAGTTCGGGATCGAGTTCGATCGCACGATTGGAGTCGGCTAAAGCTCCTGGCATATTCCCAAGTTTGGTCATTTTCAGAGCACCGCGATTGTAATAAGCAAGAGCCAACTTGGGTTCGAGTTGAATGGCTCGATCGAAGTCAGCTAATGCACCCTGCGGATCTTTGAGTTTCCCGGATTTGAGAGTACCGCAATTATTATAAAAGAGCGCATCATTAGGGCTAAGCGCAATCGCCCGATTGCAATCTATTAGTGCGCCCTGAATGTCCTGAAGTTTTTGATATTTCAGCTTGCTACGATTGTTGTAAGCCACAGCAAGTTTAGAATCAAGCGAAATCGCCCGATTGTAATCTGTTAATGCGCCTTGGATATCTTGGAGCTTATCATTTTTGAGATTACCACGATATAGATAGCCAATAACACTTTTAGGGTCGAGCGAAATAGCGCGGTTGTAATCTGCTAATGCACCCTGAGTATCCTGAAGCTTTTCCTGTTTCAAGAAACCACGATCCTCATAGGCTTCAGCATATTTGGGATCGAGTTGAATGGTTCGATTGTAGTCCGCTATTGCACCTTGAACATCCTCAAATTTTTGCCTTTTTAGAGTTCCACGACTGAAGTGTGCTAGAGGGTTTTTGGGATCGAGTTGAATCGCTCGATCGAGATCTGCCAAGCTGCCTAAATAGTCTTCTTGCCCCTGTTTCTGTGCGGCTGATACAATGTAATCATCTGCTTTTGGTGCAGTATTATTAGACCTAGTTACTACGCTTGTACCTAAATTGACACCCAGATTACTTGCAACTGTCGCGAACAGATCGATCGGAATGCCGAGATTAAATCCAGTTTTGACATTGTTATTATCTCGATCTCCTCTACCATGAATGGCAACTAGCTCGCCAGCACTGTTCAATACTGGGCCACCACTCATTCCTGGCTGAGTTTCGTTACTATATACCAAAGAATAACCTTGCTCGAATTTTCGACTACTATTAGCTGAAACTTTACCTGTGCTAAAGACAAATTCTGGCTTGGTGACAGATTTAGATTTGCCCGTATCTGGAAATCCAGCAACGTAGATCGCCATCCCCGATTTGAGGATGGTACTATTGCCAAGTTTGGCAGTAGGATATTTGACTGTCGATCTAAATTTGACTATGGCTAGATCGATATTACCTGGAGCAGAGCGGATCGAGCTATTGATGATTTCATACTGGCGATCGTCCGAAGTCTTGATTTTATAACTAGTTTTGTTTTTGAATACATGAGCTGAAGTGATTACTGTGTAGATATCACCTTGACGTTGGAGAAGTACCCCCGAACCGAATTTATCGGGTTCGGGTTCGGTAATCAAGACTGTAATTGCTCTAGCAGTATTGGCAATCTCGACTGATGACTTGGCAGCGGCGACGTTTGGCTGTACGAGTACGATCGTGGCTCCAATACCAATGAGTCCAGTCCACAGCGAGATCTTTGATGACATGAGCAAGTGTTTATTTGGCGATCGAATTAATATTACGCTACAACTGCTCAAAGCTTAATTCCGCGATCGATCCCAAACGCTCGATCGAGCATTTCAAGCATTACTCAGCACCTAAAACACTGACTAATAAAGCCTTCTGAGCGTGCATTCTATTCTCCGCCTGATCCCAGACGCGAGATCGAGTACCTTCGAGGACATCATCGGTAATTTCTTCGCCGCGATGGGCGGGGAGACAGTGTAAGACGATCGAGCTAGGATCGGCGAGGGTCAGCAGTTCTTGATTGACTTGATAGGGCGCAAATACGGGCATCCGGGCATCGGATTCGGTCTCTTGACCCATACTCGCCCACACGTCGGTATAGACTATCTGTGCGCCCGCTACGGCTTCTTGGGGAGAGCGGGTGACGAGGATATTAGTGCCATTAGTTGCGGCGATCGATCTGGCGCGATCGATAATCTGCGAATCTGGTGTGAAATCAGCCGGACAGGCGATCGCGACATCCATGCCCACCGTCGCACAACCCAGCATCAGGGAGTGTGCCATATTATTGCCGTCGCCTAAATAAGCCAGCTTCAATCCCGCCAACTGCCCGAAATTTTCCTGAATCGTCTGAAGATCTGCGAGTACCTGACAGGGATGCTCCAAATCTGTCAGGGCATTAATAATCGGCATCTGAGCGTATTTTGCAAAAGTCTCCACATCCGTCTGCTCGAACGTCCGAATCGCGAGGACATCTAGATAGCGATCCAAGACTCTGGCGGTGTCGGCGAGTGGCTCCCCGCGCCCGATTTGCATCGCTCCAATATTGAGATCGATAACTTGTCCGCCAATCTGACTCATCGCGGCAAAAAAGCTCACCCGCGTTCGGGTTGAAGCTTTGTAAAAGAGCAGTCCTAGCGTTTTGTGACAGCGTGGTTTGAGTTTGCCTTGCTTGAGGTCGGCGGCAAGTTGGAGGAGGGTGAGTGTCTCCTGGGCACTCAAATCTGTCATGCTCAATAAATCTCGACCCTGTAAACCACTCATGCGATCGACCCTCAAACAACTAAATATGTGCATCAAACAGCGAGAGGGACGATCTTATCATAAGATCTAGGTTTTCAGTTCGGCTGTCGCTCACTGTCCGGCTTTAGGCTTTAGGCTTTAGGCTTTGGGCTTTAGGTTTTAGGCTTTGGGCTTTACCCTTTACCCTTTACCCCTTTCCCCATCAGCAACAGATCCTGACAACTGCTGTCTGCGCTTGAGCACCATTTTGATGCCAAATGCAGTCAAAACCATTGTTCCGAATAGATTTGACGGTTCGGGTACGTTAGTTACTTCAGCCCGCGCGATCCTGGTTATCGAATTGAGATCGCTAGTTGTACTAGCGCTAACTAAAGTATTACTCACTGTGCGATCCCAGCCGATCGCATCGAGCGCCCGTCGATCGTTTTCGCTAATTTGTAATGACTCGCCTGCTGCAATCGTCGGATCTAAGATTCCTAACCCTAAATTATCTTGCCAGTGACTGTTTTGACGACCGTCGCCAAAAATCTCACCAGTTGAAACAGCGGCTATTTTTGTATTGCCACCGTCTAGTGACAAGTATTTCTCGCGCTTGTCGGCAGTCCAATCGATCGCGCTGACATTTTTACTATCATTAGAATAGCGAAATAGATCCAGCATACTAACATAGTCGAGTCGATCTTCTGGCTCATAATTTGGGGCACCAGTGCGATCCAAAATATCCACGCCGCTCATAAAACCTAGCGCGTGACCGATCTCATGAGTCGCAATTCCGACAAAATCAAAAGCACCTGCGGTAATGCCGTCGCTTCGATTGAAATCCCACACAAATGTATTATTAAAAGCGATCGAGGCATCAATATTATTACTATTATTTTCTAAGCCTAGAGCTTTGGCATTAGCAGTAGTAAGATTAATTGTTTGATTATTTGCATTGCCATTATTATCTAAATAAGGGATGGCACTACCAACTCCATAAGGACTATTTGCCGTCCGATTGAGCAATAAATTAACTGCCGATCCTTTGGAGAGACTATTAACTGCCGTATTGTCATCGGCGGAGGTACGATCGCGAGTAACCGCATTATAGACTCGATCGTATGAATACAATCCAATCTGAGAACTAGCTTCTCCCAGGGTTCCTGCTCCTAAAGCTGCGAAATTGATATCGATATTAACAGTTACATTGTCCTTAAATAACGAAGACCACTGTGCGCCTGCGGCGGTAAATCCATCGATCGCTAGTTGTGATGTTCCAGCAGCAGGTGCAAAATTGAAAGTCAAAGCATTGGCTGGAATCGGACTCAAACTACCGATACTTCCAACTACTGTAATACCCGCGCCAAGAATTGTTTGCTTGATTTTGACAACATGTATTTTCATTGTTGTAGGTGTTGATGTGTATTTTTTCAATCAAAAATTCTCACGATTTACACAAACTTAACTACTACTTTGCGTAGGAATTTTACGCTATATTGAGTTCTGTAAGCTGAGAATTTTTAAATTATCAAGATATGCAGTGTGGATATCTTAGCTCACATCGAGGACGATCGATCGAAAATTCCCCAGCCTTTCTGGTTGAAGCTAGCTGGGGAAGATCGATCGACTTAAATTTTAGATTGTTTTGGTAGTGGATTTAGCACGTTGCTGCCTGCGCTTTTGAATCAGCTTAAACCCAAAGACCGCACCAATTGCTGTCCCGATGAAATCAGCAGGTTCAGGTACGGCTGTGGCAGTGGCACTGACACGATTCCAACCGATAACATCGAATGCCCGCAGATCGTTTTCGGTAATTTCACCCAATTGACCATTAGAGAAAGTTGGATTCATAATTCCCAATTCAGGAGTGATTCTAAAGTCACTACTATCTTTCCAGTGACTTGCTTGTCGTCCGTCGCCAAAAGTTACCCCGGTGGAGAAAGAAGCAATTTTGGTCTGTCCGCCATCTAGCGAGAAGTATTTATCTCTCTCATCAGCAGTGAAATCGATCGTTCCTAGAGCTTTACTTTGGGCAGAATAGCGAAATAAATCTAGCGGGTTCACAGAAGTAAATTGAGAATCTAAAAATGGGCCATTATTTGGATTGGCTACTGTTGGACTATTATAATCAAGGACATCGACACCACTAATAAAACCTAGTGCGTGACCAATTTCATGAGTAGCTACACCGATAAAATCATAACTATTACCGTTGATGCCATCACTGCGATCGAAATCAAACGTAAATAGGGTACTAAAAGAAATCGATGCGTCAGAAAATACAGTAGTAGCTAAACCTAAAGCTTTAGCATTAGCATTTGTCAGCTCCATCGTATTACTATTTGTACCCGCAGTATATACATAGGGAAGATCGCTACCAGACCCATTCGGATTATTTGACGTTCTATTAATGAGCCTGCTTAGAGCTGCATTGGTGGAAAGATTACTGACAACAGTATTGTCATCAGCAGATGTCTTGTCACCTGAGAGCGCGGCGTAAACCTGAGCGTAGGAAAAGTTCTGAGTGGTAGATCCAGCTTGAGCCAAAACACCTGGATCTAATCGAGAATAATCAATATCAATATTGATGGTGACATTATCTGTAAACAATGAAGACCAGAACTCACCTGCTTTTGTAAACCCATCAATTGCTTGTTGTGATGTTGCAGCCGATGGATTGAAGTTAAATGTCAAAGCATTTGCAGGTGTAATGGCTCCACTACCACCGATTC
This sequence comes from Chamaesiphon sp. OTE_8_metabat_110, assembly GCF_031382685.1. Lineage (NCBI taxonomy): Bacteria > Bacillati > Cyanobacteriota > Cyanophyceae > Gomontiellales > Chamaesiphonaceae > Chamaesiphon > Chamaesiphon sp. OTE_8_metabat_110. Next base: position 12,390 of record NZ_JANMZA010000431.1, read on the forward strand.
CACTCAGTGCAATACCTGTCATCACAGCCAATTGCTTGAGTTTCACAATCTGGATCTTCATTGTTGTATTTATTAACTATCTATTCTCATCTATTATTGTTGTATAAATAAAAAACCGCCTCAGTGAAAACACTGTGGTAAAAGTACTGAAAAATTAGCTAAAAAGTCAATTGAACTTTGGACGATCCCTACAGAATATTTAAATGTAAAATAACACACCATTAAAAAACGCGACAGCCAAACAGCTATCGCGAGAAAATAAGATAAGAAAACTAGGGTGAGACGATCGTACTGATGAAGAGTTACAGATTGGTAATAAAACCGACGATGCCGTGTCCGGTCAAAACTTCTTGGATTAATAATGCAACGAAGCCGATCATTGCTAGCCGACCATTGAGCTTCTCTGCGTAATCAGTCCAGCCAGCTTGAGGTCCCTCGGTAGTATACATTTTTGGCTCGATGGCAAAGTTATTTTCTCTGCCGTCGTTGTCGATGAATGTTTTACCTTGCATAATTAATTCCTTGGTTGAGTAGTGCTATAAATGTTTTTTGTGTAAACTAACAGATGAGTAGCTACTATGATTTGTATCTACAGACCAGTGATGAAACCGACGATGCCGTGTCCAGTCAGAATTTCTTGGATCAGTAGAGATACAAAACCAATCATTGCCATCCGACCGTTGAGGGTTTCTGCGTACTTAGTCCAACCAGCTTGAGGGCCTTCTGTGACGTACATTTTTGGCTCGATCGCGAAGTTGTTCTCTCTACCGTCGTTGTCGATGAATGTTTTGCCTTGCATAATCTTTAAGTCGAGCTAGTCGCTCTATAAATATTTAGTTATTTAAACTAATATAACGATATCTTTACAAAAATGCAAGTTTTTTGTAAATAAACTTGTCACAGATGCGATAAAATTCGCCCGATTGCTATCACAGAGTCGATCGCAGCTCTATCTGTCAAATGTAAATTTTCGCTCCCATCCCCCATCTCTGCCATGAACGAGCGCCAAACTGATATCACTGTCACGATCGAGCTGTTTGCGATCTATCAGGAGACCTTTGGGCGGGAAGAAATATCTTACCGATTCCCACCAAATACGCCAGTGAAGGCGGTGTTAGACCGGATGATTGCCGAGCGACCAAAATTAGCGCAATGGCGCGAGGTGACGCGATTTGGCATCAATCTAGAATTCGTCGATCCCGAGACAATCGTTCGCGATGGCGACGAGATTGTGTTGATAACACCTGTTAGTGGGGGGTAGGGGGTAAGGGGAAAAGATAGCTTTTGGATGGAGATCCTAGACGATCGAGGAGAGTGAGTAAACCTCCTGCAAAAGTAAAAATGCAATCTTTTTGGATACTGTTTTCCCCTATTCCCTATTCCCTATTCCCTATTCCCTATCCCCTGACTTACGCAGGAAGTCTAGTGTTTGCTGGCGAGTCCGGAAGGGTGAATGTGCCAGTGGCGATCGATCGCTTGCCAATGATAGGCACTGAGGGGTTGGAGCTTGCTGGTAAAGATCTCGATGGCACAGCCACCCCGGTAACACTGCTGAGCGATCTGCTCTAAGAACATCGTCCGAAACGTATACTCGATGACTGCATCACCTTGGAGCAACATTAATTGAAGTGTGGCGGCAAGTCGATCGATTCGGGCTTCGATGCCTTCACAAATTGTATCTACAGCAAAATCAGCGAACTCGGCAATGTCTAACGCGATCGGGCGATCGATTTGCGGACTCCAAGATGCTAAGTGGAGATCCCATTGCGTCTGAAAAGCGGGAAACTCTTGGAGAATAATCTCCATACAATTGGTACGATCGATCTGAATATAGTCCATATACTACTAGTTCTGATGACTAATCACTTAAATGAGGCGATCGCGCTACTCCAGTCAGCTACCAAAAGTCTAACAGAACTAGCGACCGTACCCGCCGATCGACAACCATTGAGAGAGACGGTTGCTACCACTGTAGACCAGATTCAGCGCGCCCTAGCCGAGCTAGCGGCAGCGATTAATCCTCCCTCGTTAGACAAAATCCCCCCCGAACTCCTCACCAAAGCCGATGGCTTGGGGATTCCGTTGGATGATATTGAGGTACGTGTTGCAATTACAACACATCATCTGAGCCAATTCATCGGCATTCTCAATGAAATCGAGCAGCGATTTGGAGAAATCCGTCGCGTGCGGGAATACTTATTAGTAAGGCTGCCAGACATCCCGATCGAACAACTCGGTTCGCGGCTGCCAGTCTATACTGCGGCTGACTTTGAGTGGACCCAAGCCCGCCTGTCGCCCGCTGAATTAGCGGCACTGCGGGCAAAATATCAGATCGATCGCTTGTTGCAGCAGCCACCCCGACATTCTGCTGACTTGTTCGCCCAGATCGAATCTGCCGATCGCGCCTGGGAACAAGCGCGTGCCCAGAGACAGTCGGAAGATACAAATGATACTGACGATCTCCGTAATCTCCCTTTCTAGAGTGAGGGTGATGGGGATTGTTGAAACTTGAGCGGATCGAACCCCATTCCCCAACCCCAAACCCCGAATGAAGAAACTTACCACCATTGCGACTACGATTTTACTGCTGAGTGTGGCAACAACGGCTAATGCTGAAAATATCTCGCATTTGCGCCAACTGTTATCGACAAAGAGCTGTCAACAGTGCGACTTAGCAGGTGCTGGACTCGTGACTAACGATTTAGCTGGTGCTAAATTAGAGCGGGCAAATCTCGTCGGTGCCAATCTCTCTGGTGCAAATCTGGCTGGTGCGGACTTACGCGGTGCTAATTTAGCAGGTGCATCGCTCAATGGTGCGAATCTCACAGGCGCAGATTTACGCGGTGCGAATCTCAATGGTACGGATTTGCGATCGGCTTATCTGACTAATGCGAACGTGCAGGGTATCGATGTCCGCGCTGCTTATCTAGAAGGTGCTGTGGGTGTTCCCATGACGCTGGGTACCGCCGATGACTTTTATAAGTGGGGCTATGCTGCTTGGCAAAAGAATGATTTTGCTGGTGCGGTGACAAATTACGATCGCGCCATCGGACTCAATCCCCAGCTCACAGGTGCTTATATTGCACGATCGATGGCGAGGTTTCGACTTCAGGATGATGAGGGTGCGATCCAGGATGCAATGGTAGCGGAGCGGTTATATTTTGCTAAGTCCGATCGTCAGGGTACTCAAGTCGCTCAAGCACTGATTGCTAAAATTAAGCTGGCTAGCAAGCCAAGTGATACTAATGTCAATCCTGGTAATGGCAATATGGTGGATCTGATTACGGGTTTGAGTTCGATGTTACTCAAGTTTTTCTAAACATCATGTTTAATTACTGATATCTTGCACCATAAGTAGGGTGGGCACTGCCCACCACATAGGTTTCAGCTATTACCTCTTACCTCTTTCCTCTTACCTCTTACCTCTTACTCCCTACCCCCTATCCCCTAGCCGATCGAGATTTGAGCTAAAATCTTTGCACTTAGCAAATTGTTTGTAATGACTCAACTTCTTGGCTTTATTCCTAGTGCGCGGACATTGTGGCTGCTAGCAGGTGGCGGCGGATTGACGATGGTACTTGCGGTTTTAATTCCTGGCGCACAAGGGATCGCGATCGCGCTGACGTTTGCTTGGTACATTGGCATTCTAGTGTTAGCAGGAGTCGATGCTTGGCTCAGTCGTGCCGATCGCGTGCAGGTGAGCCGCAGTCCGATCGGGAAACTGTCGATCGGGCGTGATAATCCAGTTTCACTAACGGTTCAAGCCGTGTCAGTACCTGGGAAGGTGCGCCAGTTTAACTATCAGATTCGGGATGGGGTACCGCAAGATCTGCCGGGAACGCCGGAATTAATTGCTGGAGTTCAAAATACTGGTACGAGCGACACGATCGCCTATACAGTCCATCCTTACCGCCGTGGCGAGTACGATTGGCAAGGGATATATGTCCGCCAATTGAGTAGGTGGGGGTTGGCTTGGCAACAATGGCGGGTAGATGCCGCGCAAGCCGTGGCTGTCTATCCGGATTTGATTGGGTTGAAGGCGCTCTCGATTCGATTGGCGCTGCAATCTAGTGGCGCGATGCGCCAAGCGAGAAAGCGGGGGATGGGGACGGAATTTAGCGAGTTGCGCGAATATAATAGTGGCGACGATCCTAGATCGATCGATTGGAAAGCCACCGCTCGCCGCAATCGTCCGCTGATCCGCGTGCTGGAACCCGAGCAAGAACAAACGGTGATTATCTTACTCGATCGCGGGCGGTTGATGACGGCGAATATTCAGGGCTACAAGCGGTTCGATTTTGGCTTGAATGCGACGCTATCGTTGGCGCTGACGGCGATTCAACGGGGAGATCGC
>NZ_JANMZA010000435.1:0-2738 GCF_031382685.1 Chamaesiphon sp. OTE_8_metabat_110
CCTGGACGAATAAAACCCCACGGTCGACAACGAACTACTCCCTCAAGAACCGATCGTTCAAACTGTGCACGACAAGACTAAAGGTACCCCAGTAAACATCACCGGGCGCAGTTTCAATACTCCAGCTTACATTGATATTGCCAGCGTTCACTCCGAAATGATCTGTCACAAACATTATGCCGATAATGGTGTAGATCTCCGTCGAGGTGTGGATTTTTAACTTTATTCACACCGACAGGTTAGGGATATTTGCTGTGTTTGAGTACCCACAACGACTGAAATCGTCGCTGATGATGCAAAGTCCGCCTACGCGGACTAGCTAATCAGTCCGCGTAGGCGGACTTTGCATCACTAGCGGAGACTTTAGTCTCCAGGCAACTGAGCCAATAATTCAATCGCTTGCGGTAAAATTAGATGTTCCTGAATTTGCACCCGTGCGTGCAAAGTTTGGGCGGTATCATCGGGGAAAACGGGCACGGCGGATTGGACGATAATCGGCCCAGCATCTACTTCGAGACTGACTAAATGGACGGTACAGCCAGTAATCTTGACCTTAGCAGCCAGCGCTTGCTCGATCGCGTGAATGCCAGGAAAGCTCGGTAGGAGACTAGGGTGAATATTGATGACTCGATCGGGAAAAGCATCGATGAGGACTTGGGTAATCACCCGCATCCAACCCGCCATTACCACGCATTCCACCCGATGAGCCGCAAATGTAGCCACGATCGCCCGATCGAGTTCCGCCCGCGTAGGGTACTCGCGATGATCGAGTAATACTGTTGCAATCCCGCGCTGTTGGGCGCGATCGATCGCCTTAATTCCTGGTTTATTATGGATGAGTACGGCAATCTTTGCATTCAAGTTGCCACTCTCGATCGCGTTAGCAACTGCTTCAAAATTACTACCACTTCCTGATGCCATGATACCGAGGACGAGTGGCGGTGAATTGCGATCGACACTTAATGGAGCGGGCGAGATGAGGCTGGATATGTCGGTCATGGATGTGAGTAAATGGAAAATCGAGCAAAGTGCCCCAGATTGTTATAGCATTTCTAGCAACCGATTCTCTGTGCGATCGATCGACCGACTCGGACTGAAGGATCTGTTCTAAACTAGAAATTCACCCCATAATGATTGGGTAATAATAAGAGAGTCGCCACAACTAGTCAGCGTCAAACCGATCGCGATTTACCAGCCACTATTTACTGTTAGAGCATGAGTTATACAGAAACTATCGAAAAATCATCAACCACCCGCAAACACGCTCCTAATTACCGCGTGTTGCTGCACAACGATGAATTTAATGCGATGGAGCATGTCGTCGAGATATTGATAACGACTATCCCTAACCTCTCGGCACCACAAGCAATTAATATCATGATGGAAGCCCATCAATATGGCATGGCACTAGTAATTGCCTGCAATCAAGAACATGCAGAACACTACTGTGATGTCCTCAAAAGTCACGGCTTGACTAGTACGATCGAGCCAGCCGATTAGGCTTTAGCCGTAGGGTGTGTTACTCCGCAGGATAACGCACCTAAGTTAAGACTACAATTTGGAATTTTATTTTCTGGTTAAGCCATAAGCTAATCTAGATCGCAACGGCTCAAAGTTCTAAATTGCAGATGATAAATCTCAATAATATTAAAAATTATCCAGCACCGGGCAGAATGTTCAGCTTTCTCCTGGTGCTAATTGTATTGTGGGTGCCCGGATTAGCCTTAATCTATCTGGGGATGTTTCTCACCCAGCAAAATCTCGAAGATCCTGGTACCAAGAACTTGCTCTCAATCCTGACGATGGGCTTACTCGCGATCGAGTTTATCGCGCTATTACCCTGGTGGGGGCGGAAGGTTTACCAACACCCCAACCTCTATGCGCGGTATGGATTGATGTTCACGCGTCAGAATGGACTATTGTTGCTCAAAGGACTCGCGATCGGCTCGTGCTTTACATTTGCACTATTTATTACCCAAGGCTTACTCGGGTGGCTCACATGGCAAGCCCCGCGTTTATCCATCCTCCAATTAGCCCTAGAAGGTTCGGCAACTGCGTTAGGGGTCAGTTTAGCTGAAGAGTTATTTTTTCGAGGGTGGATGCTGGATGAATTAGAGCGAGATTACTCACAAACAGTTTCATGGATAGCGGCTGCTGGTTTATATGCTGCATTGCATTTTCTCAAACCGATTCCGGTGATTCTCGCATCTTTGCCCGCCTTCCCAGGATTATTTTTGCTTGGTACTGTAGTCATCATTGCCAAACGTCAAAATCGAAATCTGCTAGGGATGTCGATCGGTCTTCACACTGGCTTAGTGTGGGCTTTTTATATTGTCAATGTCGGAAATATGGTGAAATATTCCGGTCGAGTTTCGGATTGGATTACTGGCATCAATGGCAATCCGACCGCTGGACTACTCGGCATAATTTTCTTAGGAGCATTAGCTTTGACGATCTCGAATTTATCAGGTGTTAAGGTCGATCGCTAGCGGTTGAAGTCTCCAGGCTATTCTTAAGCACAGTATCGATACCTATTTAACATCCTCATGCGCGATCGAGCGAAATAGCTGCTATACTAGTACATTGTGGCTTTTTGCATACCACAATATTAATAATTAGTCAATTCGAGCGGATCTAATATGACCAAGCGTACTCTCGGCGGTACTAACCGCAAACAAAAAAGAACATCTGGCTTCCGAGCGCGGATGCGTTCTCGCACTGGCCAAAAAGTCATCAAA
>NZ_JANMZA010000439.1:0-2250 GCF_031382685.1 Chamaesiphon sp. OTE_8_metabat_110
TTAGAGTTTCGAGGTTATGAGGTGCTGACTGCTGACAATGGTAAAGAAGCTCTAAACCTGCTGTCCCAAAATCTCCCCGATATGATCATCTGTGACATTATGATGCCAGAAATGGATGGTTATGCACTGATCGAAAATGTCCGACAGGATCGACGGACGAGCTGGATTCCCGTTTTATTTCTCTCAGCTCGCGGGCAAAGTCAAGACCGGATCAAGGGTCTGAATTTGGGTGCAGATGTCTATATGGTCAAGCCTTTCGAGCCAGAAGAACTCGTCGCCCAAGTTGAATCTTCGCTCAAGCAAACCAATAGATTGCTCTTGTATACCGATGGAGTCAGTGACGATAGTTCGCCGATTCAAGTTCCGGCGACTGTAGAACTCACTCCCACCGAACTCAAAGTCGTGCAGTTAGTCGCTAGAGGCTTGGCAAATCGAGAAATTGCCCTTCAGATGAATGTCAGCCAACGCACGATCGAAAGTCACGTCTCGAATATGCTCGGCAAAACCGGACTGAATAATCGCACCGAATTAGCCCGCTGGGCGATCGAAACTAGAATGGCTTAATTTAATTAATAATTAATAATTAATAATTATTGATTATTACATTGCGTAGGGTGGGCACTGCCCACCATCTAGGTTTCAGTGTCGTCCCAGTAGGGTGGGCAGTGCCCACCATCTAGGTTTCAGTTAAGTACTAACAACATCATTACTACCATCTCCCATCTCCCATCTACCCTCTACCCCGATACACATCGCTAACAACTGCGGCTAACCTTTCCATCGCCGTGGTAATATCGGCATCGCTAGCCGTCAGACTGATGCGGATACATTGTTGCTTATGTGCCCAATCTTCGCGTAGTCCAGGGAAAAACGAACTTCCTGGTACCACAATAATGCCCACTTCCTTGAGAGCTTGATAGAGATCCCAATCAGTCATCGGTAAATCTTGGAACCACATCCATGCAAAAATTGCCCCTTCCCCACGGTGGAGATACCAGGGAAGATCTTGAGGCATAAATTTAGTAATGCCTGCTTCTAAAACGGCGAACTTTTGCTGATAATAGGGACGAATCACAGTAGTTGCCAAATCTGCCAAGCGTCCGCTGGCAACTGCTTTAGCCGCGATCGCCTGTCCGTAGCGCGACGAGTGGAGACACATATTGGTCTGGAATGACTCCAGAATGCCGATGAATTTTTCGCTCCCCAAGGCAATTCCGATTCTTTCCCCTGGCAATCCAGCTTTAGAAAGACTCATACAGTGGACGATATTCTCGCCGAAGATCGGGGTCATTTCCGTGAAATTTAAGCTGGGGAATGGTGGTGCATACGCCGAATCGATCAGCACAGGCGCATCATAGTTGGCTGCTAGCGCGGCAATCTTTTGAACTTCTTCATCGGTTAGGACATTGCCTGTCGGATTGCAAGGGCGTGAAAAGAGGACGCAACCAGTATCTTCCCCAACCTGTAACCGACTAAAATCAGGACGATATTTAAAACTATGATTGGCAGCATCGATATCCAAAGTTGGCTTGTAAGCTACGATCGAATCTGGCGCGATCGCCATCCCCCCATAGCCCGTATAATCAGGACTCAACGGTAATACGACCTGTTTCATCTGACCTCCGGCTGTTTGCCCGCCAAAGGCATTAATCGCGTAGAAATACAGACTTTGACTACCCGGTGTAATTAGGACGTTCTTAGCGGTCAAATTGAGGCTGTAGCGGTGATTAAAATCAGTCACGATCGCATCAATTAAGGGCTGATAGCCTTGACTCGAACCGTACCGACACACGACCTCACCATAATCGGCACTTGCTAATAATTCATGAGTGTAGTCCCGCCACATCTGCTCGATTTCCGGTAGGATGACTGGGTTGCCCGCACTAAGATTGATAAACTCTCGGCCTTTGCTAGCCGAAAGAGTTGCTTGAATGTCTTTCATGATGGCGCGCACGCCAGTCAAATTAGACATTTGGGTACCGACTTGAGATAGTGCGAGATTCATAGTGATGAAGTGATGGACGACTCGGCTTCCGGCGACACTTGGCGATTCTCCGCAGGAGAGGCTTTGCCAACGAGCAGATGTTATGGCTATTATAAACAACCATTCCGCTAAGTTGTCTATAATCATGGGGCAGTGGGATACGGTCTTTAGTAAATTAGGAGTTTGATACTAGTGAGTAGAGTTGGGATTGGGATTCGCACGGCAACCAAACGCAAAGAACGTGCCGCCGGACAGATTCATGTCTA
>NZ_JANMZA010000464.1:0-2895 GCF_031382685.1 Chamaesiphon sp. OTE_8_metabat_110
GCAAGATCGCGCAAAAATACTTGTCTTTGAAATACCAAGGGATGTAGCTCTGGCATGGCAACAACGAGGGATTCTTCCATAATCGGCAGTACGTTCAAGCTGGTGTCTGGTTCCTGAGCATTAGCAACTACTTCAAAACCGATATTCAGGCGACCCTCCCGCAATGCCTGAAGTTGACGCTCGGCGGTAAGTTCGAGCAGTTCTACTTCTATATCGGGAAACCGAGAGCGAAATGTCCGCAAAATATCGGGTAATAGGGTATTGGAAATCGAACTAGCAATGCCCACCGAGAGGAAGCCGATCTCGCCTCTTTGAGCTTGTTGCGCTCTAGAGATCGCCCGTTCTAGGGTTGTCAGCGCCAACCGAGTTTCTTCTAAAAAAACTTTCCCGGCTGCGGTCAATTGTAGCGGTCGCCGCTGCCTGTCGAATAACTCAACTTTCAATTTACGTTCGAGCGATTTAATGCGTTGTCCTAACGGTGGCGGATCGATCTGCAAGTATTCTGCCGCTCTGGTAAAGTTGTTTTCTGCTTCTGTAACTGCCAGAAAGTAACAGATTTGCCGCAGTTCGACGCTGCTGAGATAGAGAAGATTCATCAGAGACTCCAACAACTACTACTAGATCGTTAACGATATACCAACTTAATCAGATCGGCATTGAAGATATAGTAAATCCCTCGTATTCTCATATACAACCGTGGCAGCCAAGAGAAAGGAGCTATTGCTATGAATATGCAGACGAATCGCTGGCAATTTTGGATCGATCGCGGGGGTACCTTTACTGATATTGTCGCGCAACATCCCGATGGCAGGCTGCTGGTACATAAGCTGCTGTCGGAAAATCCCAGCCGCTACGCCGATGCGCCGCTCCAAGGCATTCGCGATCTCTTAGGATTGGCAGCAGGGGCAACAATTCCTGCCGAGACGATCTCCAGTATCAAGATGGGTACGACAGTAGCCACCAATGCCCTGCTAGAGCGTGCTGGCGACAGAACTTTACTCATTATCACCGAGGGTTTTGGTGACGCTTTACGGATCGGCTATCAGCATCGCCCCCAGATTTTTGCACGGGAAATCGTGCTGCCCACAATGCTCTACGATCGCGTCGTCGAAGTCACCGAACGCTATACCGCCCAAGGTAAAGAATTAAGTCCCGTGCGCATGGATGCTCCTTTAATTCAAGCTTTGCAAACTGCTTATGACGACGGGATGCGATCGTGTGCGATCGTCTTTTTACATGCTTATCGCTATCCCACTCACGAACTACAAGTAGCCGCACTCGTCAGATCGATCGGATTTACCCAAGTTTCCCTCTCCCATCAAGTCAGCCCCCTCATCAAACTCGTCAGTCGCGGCGACACCACCGTCGTAGATGCCTATCTCTCCCCCATCCTCCGCCGATACATCGATTCCTTCGCCCAACAACTATACCCCCACACCCTGGTCAGTGAGCGACAGCCGAACTGCCCCCCTCTCCTCTTCATGCAATCCAACGGCGGCTTAACCAGCGCCCAAAACTTCCAGGGCAAAGATAGCATCTTATCCGGCCCTGCTGGCGGAATTGTCGGCGCGGTCAAAACCAGCGAGCTAGCGGGATTTACCAAAATTATCGGCTTCGATATGGGTGGTACCTCCACCGATGTCTCTCATTACAACGGTACCTACGAACGGACGATCGAAACCGAAATCGCTGGCGTCCGACTGCGGGCACCGATGATGGCAATCCATACAGTTGCCGCTGGCGGGGGGTCAATTTTACATTTTGATGTCGGACGTTATCGCGTCGGCCCAGACTCGGCTGGAGCCAATCCTGGCCCCGCCTGCTATCGAAATGATGGCCCCCTGACAGTCACCGATGCCAATGTGATGCTGGGCAAGCTCCAACCGGATTGTTTTCCGGCGGTATTTGGGGCGACGGGAAACTTGCCATTAGATGCGGCAATTGTCGCTGCCAAGTTTGCCACCCTCACCGCCGAAATTCAAGCCTCGACAGGCGATAATCGCTCGCCTGTAGAAGTAGCCGCTGGCTTTGTGGCGATCGCGATCGATAAAATGGCAACTGCGATTAAAAAAATCTCTTCTCAGCGCGGTTATGATGTCGCCGACTATGCACTGTGCTGTTTTGGCGGTGCGGGGGGACAACACGCTTGTCTCATCGCCGAAGCCCTGGGGATGAAGCAAATTTTCCTTCATCCCTATGCTGGAGTGCTGTCTGCCTATGGCATTGGCTTAGCCGATGTTCGCGCCTTGAAAGAAGAAGCGATCGAACTACCCCTCATTGCCGAACATATACCGACAGTCGCCAGTATCCTCGACAGGTTAGCTCAAATCGGTCGATCGGAACTCAGTACTCAAGCGATCGATTCTGCCCAGCAACAAGTCTGCCAGCAAGTTTATTTGCGGTATGCTGGCACCGATGCGCCGTTATTAGTAGATTTTGCCACCGATATAAATGCGATGCGATCGCAATTTGAAGCTATCTATCAACAGCGTTACGGTTTTGCGATGCGCGAACGAGATATTATCGTCGAATCGGCAATGGTAGAAGCGATCGGTTTGATGTCGATGCCGAGCGAACCAACCTTAAATCGCCATCGAACTACGCCATTAATGCCCCGCATGATTGTCTCACTCTACACCAAAGGCGATTGGCATCAGGCAGATGTATTCGATCGAGCGGATTTAGCTGCTGGCGATCGGATTATCGGCCCTGCCATTATTATCGAACCTACTGGTACGAATGTTATCGAGCCGGATTGGGTAGCGGTATTGACAGAGAAAAATCATTTGATTTTGACGTATGAGCAGCGTAGTCCTTTACCCCACCCCAGCCCTCCCCTTATAAAGGGGAGGGAGCAAGAAAGCCTTCCCCTTGATAAGGGGAGGAAGCAAGTAA
>NZ_JANMZA010000261.1:0-3982 GCF_031382685.1 Chamaesiphon sp. OTE_8_metabat_110
GGTGATGATTGTCTCACCTGGAAGTACCAGTCCCATTTTCACCGAACGCGCCAAAGCCGGTAAATATCAAGGTTATTGGGCGCGGACAGCTCCACCAGATACCTATCAAGCCCAAGCAATGGCACAATTAGCCATCAAACAAGGATTCAAAAAAGTCGCCACGATCGCGATTAATAATGACTATGGTGTCGGCTTTGAAAAAGAGTTTGTTGCTTCCTTCAAAAAACTGGGTGGTACGGTTACCAATGAAGCCAAACCTACCCGTTATGATGCCAAAGGTACGACATTCTCATCCGAAGTCAAAGCCGCCTTTGAAGGCAAACCCCAAGCCATTGCCGCTTTAGTATATCCCGATACTGGTTCGATCTTGCTCAAAGACGCTTACGAACAGGGGTTGAGCAAAGGTGTGACAATTATGCTCCCCGACGGTGCCTACTCGCCAAAATTCCCCGATCAGGTCGGTAAAGACAAAGATAACAAATTTATTCTCGCTGGGGCGATTGGTACCGTTCCTGGGGCACATGGCAAGGCTCTAGCAGACTTTAATAAAAAGTGGACGGCGACCGGAAAACCCCTCACTGCGTACCTCCAACACTCTTGGGATGCCGCTGCCCTAATTATGCTCGCGGCTCAATCAGCCAAAACCAATACTGGTGAAGGCATCGCTAGTAAAATTCGCGAAGTAGCTGGCGGTACTGGCAAAGAAGTGTCCGATCTTTGTGAAGCCATCACTCTGCTCAAAGCTGGCACAAAAATCAACTACCAAGGTGCCAGCGGTAATGTCGATCTCGACGTTCAAGGCGATGTCGTCGGTACTTATGATATCTGGCAAGTCCAACCCGATGGTACGCTCAAAACGATCGACATAGTAAATATCCAAACCGCTGCTGGAGCTGGCGCAGCACCTAAAGCTGAGAATAAACCTAGCGACAAACCCGCCCAAAAGCCCAAAGTCGAAGGTAAACCCGCCGCCACATCCACGCCAGCAGTCCCCGGCAAGCAAGGATAAACTCGCAGCTTGGATCGAACAAAGTTACTAGTATTGAGAGGGTAGAGGGTAGGGGCAATTCATGAATTGCCTCTACTCTCGATCGTCCTAACAGCCTAAAGCCCAAAACCTAATCGATATTCGCCGTAATTTCACGAGTAATAAAAAAGACTCCGAATGCCCCCACAGATTGAGTACTGCGAGATCCTCTTTGGCGATATTCGATCGTCAATTTGCCTGCGGTAAAACAATGAGATTATTCGCGATTTCTAACTGAATCCGATTTTTTGAAATAACATCTCGCCAGTTTTCATATTCTACTGGCTGACAGTATCGATCGAGCTGTGGATTATATATACCTTCAATCCCGGTCATTACTTGCATCACATTAGTTGCCGCAGCCTTCACACCATCATCTGTCGATCGAGCGCCACCATAAAAATCATTACCAGGCCAAGAAACATGGTCCCACGCAACCATACTAAATAATTTTAAATTGGTAAAATTATCACCAGTTTCTGCATATTGTTGAGGTGTGCATAACTGCGGTTTGTTCGCATTTCCTCTTAGCAAAGGTCGAATTAATAAACTAATCCCACCGATCTCGATCCGCTCATTTTCGCATTCGCTATATGGATCGTAGTAGACAGCTTTGATGTTTGTAAAATCTCGACCGTGAGTTTGCAAGAATCTTACCAGCATATTTCTAAGTTCTGTACCTAATTGACCCCTAAATACACCAGCAAATTGTCCGCAACCCATACCTGGAATTGTGAACAGTGCCATCTTATCCTCTTGCTGAGCGAGAGCGTTGACATAAGTAAATACGGGCAAAAATCGCCGCTCGTAGAGTCGGTAATATCCCTCAGAATCGATCGCGCCATCGGCAGTAACTTCCTCCCAATCTACAGGCGTTATCCGATTACCGTTTCGCAGCAGTGCGCCTGGAGTAAAAATCAGCGTCGCAGGAAATGGAATTTCATGGATGTCGGGCTGGCGATGTCTGCCATTATCATAGACAGTGACGGGTGTCACGATACTCAGATCGCCTAAGATGGCAAGTTCATCTTGATTCCAATCAATTCCATTACCATAAATCTCTGATTCGGCAAAAATTTGGGGACGTTTTGTTCGCATCAATAGTTCGATAAACTCGGGAATAGTGACGCGATTGAGATCGATGTTTTTTAAGCGATGATGCAAGTATTCACCAGCTCTATTACCAGCTTTAAGTCGAGCGAGATACGCGATCGCGTTCTGATATGTTTGGAGATTAATTAAGGTTTGATAATTTTTCATATAAGTAGGTAGGTGCAATTATTTATAAAGTAGACTATACCTGAAACCTAGTTGGTGGGCAGTGCCCACCCTACGCAATAACTTCCGCCTGGAGGTTTCCTCCAGGTTGTGTGCGTCAAGACAAGCAGGGGGATTTGGATTTTGAAACGAAGTCCAGCCGACTAGTAAATACCCATTCGCCCGATCGGGACGAGGGACGATAAAATAAGATGTAACTCTGACTGGTTTTTTAGTTGCTTATCGACGATCGCCATCCGTTTACAACTAGTTCGGGAATTTCTTTTTTTAGATAGATGATTAGTTATCTCAAAGGCATCGCCATTCAGATCCAGACTCCGACTAATACTCGGTCTATTTTAGTACTGGAAGTCAACCAAGTGGGGTATGAATTACAGGTACCGCAGCGAATGGCACTTGAAGTGGCAATCGGTACCGAAATTCAGGTATTTACACATCAGCAGGTGCGCGAAGATGCGATCTCTCTCTACGGCTTTAGTTCGACAGCCGAACGGGATTTATTTCGCCAGCTAATTAGTGTCAGTGGGGTTGGTGCTAGTCTGGCGATCGCGTTATTGGACAAACTAGGACTCGCCGATACGGTGTCGGCGATCGTCACTAGCAATATCCAACGCCTCTCGACAGCGCCAGGAGTGGGTAAAAAGACTGCCGAACGTTTAGCACTCGAACTTCGTAGTAAACTAGGACAATGGCGAGTCGCCTCTGGATTGAGCGAATCATTACCCCTGACTAGTCTCAATTCAACTATGCAGGCTGAAGTTGAAATGACATTGTTAGCTTTAGGCTATACAAATGATGAAATTCATCAGGCATTACAAGCCATTAGTCAAGATAGTTTGATGGTCAAAAGTCCCAACATTGAAGATTGGCTGCGCCTAGCGATTTCTAGCCTCCAATAAGTCGATCGGTTATGGATAATCGCCGCTGGTATGGTATTCTAATGTGTGGCTTTCATCATTTTATCGTGATGTCAAGAGCATCCCAGCATTACAACTCAAATTACAACACAGTCCTCAATATTATAATTTAAGATTATATTACATGTCCTCATCACCCCAGACTGAAGATTTTGATGATGCTGAGTTAGTCACACTCACCGATGAATTTGGGCGTCAACTCCCTTGTTACATCGAACGCGAACTCGAACTCGATGGCAAGACTTATTTGCTATTATTGCCAGAAAATGCACCAATTGAAATTTTTGCTTGGGATGAAGATGATGATGTTACCGAACTAGTTTCTGTCGAAGAAGAAGCCGAAATCGAGCGGATTTTTGCGGATGCTCATGCCGTACTTTCCGAGCAAAATCTCGCGCTCAAACGGACGGCATTTACCCTCAGCGCAGTTGGTGAATTACCGCCGCTCGATCCGACTGAAGTAGTCACGATCGAACTCGATGAGGATGACGACCAATTAGAGCCAGAAGAATTTCAAATTTTGGCGAGGTTTTATAACGAAGAACAGGAATATGCCATTTGTACTCCTGTAGATCCGCTGCTGTTCTTTGGTAAAGCCGATGCTAATGGTCTAATCTCGCTCCTCTCCGAAGAAGAAGCCGAACAACTCCAACCAATGCTCGAGGATATGTTATTGGATGAAATCTAGCTCTGGAGGATTACCCTTGAAACAAGCTAAAAATACTCCGAGGTGGTTGTCGATCGCAACACCGCTCGCACT
>NZ_JANMZA010000521.1:0-3186 GCF_031382685.1 Chamaesiphon sp. OTE_8_metabat_110
CTGTCAATTAATCGCAAGGCGGCGTTGCTGAATTGGGGTAAGAAGCATAGATTTTGCCCTCACCCCGCCAGATCCGGAGGATCTGGCGGGGTGAGGGCAAATCACACCTTAAATCAGCAACGCCTGCAAGGCGATTAAAGGTTCCCTACCCTATTCCCTATTCCCTATCTACCCTCTACCCTCTACCCTCTCATGGAAGCATTATTCGATCGACTCAAACATCCCAACCCTAATTTACGCGATCGGGCGATGTTAGAACTAGTCGAGACGCGGGATGAGACGACAATTCCCCGCCTGATTGGCATCCTCGATGAAGATGATACGACGTATCGCCGTGCAGCGGTCAAAACCCTCGGCGCGATCGGGATGGATACGATTCCCTTCTTAATAGACATTTTGGCGACTAGCGATAACGTAACCGTGCGCGGGAGTGCAGTAAAAGCGATCGCGCAGGTGATTGTCAATTATCCCCAAGAACCCTTGTCCTCAGCGGGATTGGAGTGTCTGAAGACAGCGATGAGCGATGATAATCCCGTTGTAAATATTGCGGCGGTGATGGCATTGGGCGAACTCGGAAGTCCGGCTTTTGAAATTATGGTAGAGGCTCTAGAGACGACGGATAATATCGCGCTGCAAGTAACATTGGTAAATACGTTAGCTTCGCTCGGCGATGTGCGCGCCGAACCGATCTTAGTCGCGGCGAGTCAGGATGCTACGCTCGATGAGTACGTGCGCGAATCGGCAACCAGTGCTTTGCCAAGAATGGAGCAGACGATTAAATACAAACAAATGAAGGCACAGCGAGATAAGTAGTCTCACATCTTGCATCAGCAACGATAAGCTGAAGCCCTAGTTCCCTGACAGTTGAAAAGTGTGTTCTGGGAGCTTCATCGCTATTCACTATCCACTGTCTTAATTCGCTGTCTTGTCGTTTTCTTATTCGGGGGTTCCCCCCGAATAAAAACGCCGCTTAACCGTCAGGGAACAAAGGCGTGCGCGAATCGCTATTCACTATCCACTATCCACTATCCACTATTCACTATCCACTATCCACTAAAATACTAATAACTTCGTTTTGATGCAAGATGTAAGTTTCGGTATGCAATCTTTACAGCAACTCCTCGAATTCGATCGTCAGCATGTTTGGCATCCCTACGCAGCCTTGCCAAACGATCTGCCAGTCTTTGCAGTAGAATCCGCGCGGGGTGTACGGATTCAATTGATGGATGGTCGATCGCTCATCGATGGGATCTCATCGTGGTGGACTTGCATTCATGGCTATAGTCACCCCCGCTTGACTCAAGCCGCTCATGCTCAAATCGATCGCATGTCTCATGTGATGTTTGGCGGGTTGACGCACCAGCCAGCGGTAGATTTGAGCAGGAAATTGATTGCCATGACTCCTGACGCACTCCAGCAGGTTTTTTTCTGTGATTCTGGCTCAGTCGCGGTCGAGGTGGCGATGAAAATGGCGGTACAATATTGGCACAATTGCGGTCTGCCGCAGAAGCAAGGGTTTCTGACGATTCGCAATGGCTATCATGGCGATACCTTTGCTGCCATGTCGGTGTGCGATCCGGAAAATGGGATGCACCATCTGTTTCGCCAGATTGTGACTCAGCAATACTTCGCCGAATCACCTCGGAGTGGCTTCGATCGGGACTGGCAACCGCAGGATATTGACAGTTTTGCCGCATTGCTTGCCGAACACCACGATCGCATCGCAGCGGCGATTTTCGAGCCAGTGGTGCAAAATGCTGGGGGGATGCGCTTTTATCATCCAGAATATGTGCGGGAAGCTAAGGCACTATGTGAAAAATATCAGGTCTTGCTGATTTTAGATGAAATCGCCACGGGTTTTGGTCGCACGGGCAAGATGTTTGCTTGCGAACATGCGGAGATTTGTCCAGACATTTTATGTGTAGGGAAGGCATTGTCGGGCGGATTTACATCTCTAGCGGCAACACTGACAACACGGGAGATTAGTGAAACGTTTGCTGCTGGCACCGCAGGCGTATTCATGCACGGGCCGACATTTATGGCAAATCCCTTGGCTTGTGCGGTAGCGCTAGAAAATTTAACCTTACTCGAAAGTTATGATTGGCAAGCCAAAATTCGCTCGATCGAGTCTCAGCTCAAAACAGAGTTGGAACCGTGTCGGAGTTTACCCGCCGTTAAGGATGTGCGGGTATTGGGTGCGATCGGTGTAGTAGAGTTGCATCATCCGGTGGATATGAAAGCGATCCAACCCCGGTTTGTGGAGGAGGGAGTTTGGCTACGTCCGTTTGGAAGACTGATCTACACGATGCCGCCGTACATCATTCAACCCTCAGAACTCACAGCAATTACCACCGCTATCTATAAAATTGTCGCTGAGATTTAGCACTCCTCAGATTATTGGCTATTCTAGCCCACCTGCATTGTCGATGCCGTACTCGAAGCGAAGGGCATCCAGGCGAGTATCCATCAGGGTTTCAGGATTGATGTAGGCATCTACTTTTTTCTTCACCGTGAAACCTTGGCGAATGCCTCGACAATAGAGCTGACAAACTAGGAGTGGATTGACGTATTTGCTGCCCCACGAGCGTCCTGTTAGCGATTGCCACAGCAATTCGATAAATACGCCGAAGCTTTGTACATAGTAGTACCAGGGACGCTTCCAGCTTAGGGCCGTAAGTAAAAATCCCAGCAATTGCAGTTCGGTGTCGAGATCGGTGCTGTAACCTGTAACTACATGCATCAAATCGTGGCGCAACAGATCTTGCCAGGGGATGTGAAATGGCCCGATCTGCATGTCTCGATCTTGGATGAAGTCGGGATTAGCAGCGTAGTAACGAGTTAAGCCTTCACGTAAGGTGAGTACTGGATCGGTCGAGCTAGAGAGATCGGTAGAGTAAGTGTCCATAGTATGCTCATAAAAGGTCAGTTGGAGGGAGTTGAGCCAGTAGAGTAACGAACGCTCGCTCGTCCTTAGCGATCGAAATAATGCGGCAATCGGACGCGCTCATTCTACCCGCGACTGCTGGGGGCAATCGCACACAGTAGCAAGTTCGTTGGCTGCTCGACCGAGTTCTAAATAGCGATGCAAATACTCGGTGATGATGCCATGCAAAAGTAACCGCCGCGCCGCACCAAAGGGGTTTTCTGGAGCCAAGGGGTTACGGTTGGCAATTACATGATTCCAGC
>NZ_JANMZA010000525.1:0-6665 GCF_031382685.1 Chamaesiphon sp. OTE_8_metabat_110
ATCCACCCAAATCATCTAAAATTAGCGATTCTTGATGCTCTGCCACAAGTCTTTTAACTGCTGCTTGATGAGTCTCTCCTTCCGCGCGGCGGAAGAACCAGCTTTGGCAAATTCACCAGTGGCGGCTTCAGTCTTTTGCTCTAGCGGAATCGTCCCAGTAGTTTCAGCCTCAGCGCGAGTCTTTTCGTACCAGACTTTGGTACCATCGATTTGCCGCTTGACCTGAAAATAGCGATCGCCGTAGCGTGTCTCTAGTTGGCGATCCAACTCGATGAGCTTGGCTTTGAGACGTGTGGACTGAGCTTGCAACAATGGAAATATACTGAGTGTTAAGAGCATTTGTGTTGTTCCTCAATGATGCTAATGGTTGAGAAATTTCCCATTCAGCCAGAGCCATCTGGATTAGTAGTCGCGATCGACCGTTGCTGTCGGTCTGGGATTGCGGACACCGATCGCCGAACCGATCAGGGAAGCGATTAGTCCTAAGAGCGAACCGAAGACAAAAGACCAACTGACTTTGGCAGTATTACCAGCAATATCGCGAGCTTGTTGGGCGGTAATATTCGGTACTGGTGGCGCTTGCTGTCCGGTGATGACCCCAGTCGTGGCATTAGGTGCCGCTTGGCGAACTTGATTGATGACGCTGCCAGCATTGGATGCTGCTACGCCAAAGGCTCCAGAGACACCGCTAGAAAGCAACCAGGCACTCAAGGCTAGAGTCGAAGCCCATAAGATCGCCCCGTTGAGTAATGCCGTGTTGCGGTTCATTCGGCCGGAAGTACGCGCCGCAGTCCAGCCACCGACGAACAAGGAGATCAGCAAGCTAATAATCGACCAAATGCCGACACCAACACCAACGCCACCAGCTTCGGTACGAGGTGCGCCCGAGTCGCCGATACTACTCGCTCCAATGGCTACACCCAATGCACTCAAGACGAGTTGCGTACTTAGGGCAATCATTAATCCGGCGATGATGGGACCCCAGCGTACTTGATCGTGGTAGCCAGTTGCAACTACAGGTACCGTTCGTTCGCCGATATAGTCATTTGGTCTATCTACATATGCCATAATAATGCTCCGAATTATTGATGTGTGGTTAGCTGACAAAATTGATTGAGATGCACCGTTAACTGATATTTCCAGCCCTAGTTATTTTTGAGTTTAGCGATCGCTTTTTCGACTTGCTTGACCGCTGGCGGCATGGTGTCGCTAGATCTGTACATTTTGTCTCGATCTGCGGCTTCGGGTTGGACTTCATTGAGCGCACCCTGAGAACGCGCCTCGATCGATTCTGGAGACATCGCGGGTTTTGCTAGTGCCTCTTTCGATTTTTCCTCGATCTGTGGCAGTTGCTCTACGCCTTTGGTAGTGGGGCTTTTGCCAGCTAGAGCGGGAAAACTGCTAGCAAAGACCAATACTGCCGACAGGACGATCGACATTAGCATCCGCAGGGGACGAATATTGACAAACAATGCAGACAGGTATTTCATATCAAACTCCTCTAAATAAATCGGTCGTGTACGGGTGCCAAGATAGCGATAAGTCGCCAGAATCTAGATATTTCTACTAGCAACTAAGCCGTAGAGATAAATTGCAATAATCGCGCCTAACACGGCAATTGCTACGCCCGGAATACTTAATCCAGCCGCTGTAAATTGCAATGTTCCAGTCTGTATGAAGGTGAACAAACTCCCCCCAACAAATGCACCAATTACGCCTAAGATTAGCGTCGATAGCCAGCCGCCACCTTGATCTCCAGGAACGATTGCTTTGGCGATCGCGCCAGCTAGCAATCCTAAAACTACCCATGCAATAAGATTAGTCATAATTTATTTCTCCGTTGAATTTGCCTGTATCAGTAATTTACCAGCAGTACCTCCCAAACCCTTTCTCTCAAGTGGATGAACTATACATTTGTAGTTAGCGTCAATGGACAGAGGAGTATCGACCTACAAGCAGATGATTTTTCTTTAGCGATCGCGAAATGTTTAGATCTAGTCTGTAGTCTACCGATCGCGCCTACGATTGAACCTGTGCGGGGGAAACGTTTCGATCGTGATGATTGGCGATATCTTGGAGCGTCCATTCTTGGATGCCAGCTTTGGTAAAAATTGACTCAGCCTGGTTCAGATCGCTGGGCGAGCCTTCAATCATTACCAGGTAATTGCCCTGAGCGACGCGATCGCTATACATGGTCGCCCGTTCATCTGGGATATTCAGACCGATTAGACCTCCAGCTAGGCTACCAGCCGTCGCGCCGATCGCGCTACCAGATGCCGTTGCAGCTAAGGCAGTAGCGGCAGCGCCCGCAAGCATCACCGGACCGACCCCGGGCAGTGCCAAGGCACCCAAACCGACTAATAATCCCGCCACGCCGCCAAAAGCCGTACCTGCGATCGCGCCATTTTTGGCAGTTTCGCCAGCAATCCCATTGTGAGCTGCTTCGTCACCAAGATCGGCAAGTGCCTCGCTGGTTTTGGCTCCAGTTACCTCCACTTGGCGTTCGACATCGCGACCGATGAGGGAGACTCGCTCCATTGCAAAGCCAGCACTTGCCAGTTTTATCAACGCACTTTCGGCACTGTCATAGCTAGAAAATATCCCTATGCCACGTTTGTCAGACATCTCGTTTACTCCTGATTTTTTTAAGTATTAATTACCCTCACCCCGCCAGATCCTTCGGCTCTGGCTCCCCTCTCCCCAGCTTGGGAGACAGGGTGGTTTCATACACCGAAATAAAAATCTTTCATACCAAATCTGCTTCACAAACCCTTCTTTGGCGATCGAAACCCCTTGCCCTCACCCCCAACCCCTCTCCCAAGCTGGGGAGAGGGGAGCCGGAGCCGGAGGCGACGGCGGGGTGAGGGCGAAGGGTTAAAGACTAAGTACTAGGGTTTGTGCATTTTTCTTTTATTGTATGAAACCAACCTGTCTCCCAAGCTTGGGAGACAGGTTGGGGGTGAGGGCAAGATCTATGCTTCATACCCTAATTCAGCAACGCCAGAATCGCTAGCCACTATTCACTATTCACTATCTACGCTGATTCCTCTGTTTTGGCATCGCCAGGAGTTTCATAGTACATTTCTGGCTCGATCCCAAAATTGTCCACTAAGCCTTCTTTATCGACGGTAAAGCCCGCAGTTGTATCGAGACTTTCCGAGCCTGGTGGATGCTGGGGCAACCGCTTAAAATTCTCGCCTTCGCGTTCCATTCTGGCGGCTGTTTCGGCAGGGATAATATTTGGGTCGTAGCTGTCTGGGGTCGGCGAATCGTATTCGGGATTTGGCTGCGCCACTGACGGATCGATCGGTGCTACTTTATCTTGTGAATTTTCCATGATTATTTGCCAGAAATTGGGTTGAGTAAGATTGAAAAATCGCTCTTGAGATTGGTTGTTATCACAGCAGCATATCGTTCTAGCTGCGTTAGATCGTCGCCTAAACGATCTATCTATGACTACCTCGATCGAGACAATTAAATTTGCGATTGTGAGGAAAAAATTCACTCTTTGGATAGAGAACCCGCCATAGCATCCGGCTAGTGAAAATAAGTATCAGCGCGTAAGATTTCTTCTTGCCCAAAATATAGAGCGAGTGCATTGACGCCCAAAATCAGCCATGCTCGATCGCAGAGATCTTCCAATTCATCCAAAAGATCGTCAACAACTTCGGAACTCGGACAGTGAATTGAGAGTAACTGGTTGCCATCAAGCTCAATTAGGCAGCTTGGCAAACTAGTTGCAAAAAAGTGTAGAAACCGCTCGATCCGAAAGTGCGTGAGCGTATCGAGATCGTCAACGTTGATTTCAGTGAGTAACATCGGCAAACTCCTGTGTGTATGTGTGCGATCGGGCACTTATCGCTTCAGGCTCAATGACAGCATTGCTCATAGTTTCAGCTAAGAGTAACTGCGGTCTAGTTGGCTGACGATCGTACCAAAATCTTAGCAGTTGAGGAGGGATGTTACTTTCTACCAAGTGGAGGAACCGAGCAAATCCGATCGGTGTCAATAGATAGAGAGGGGCTATTGATGTGTATATGTTCTAGCACGATCGTCACGTTCCTAAATCGAAAAATGTTGGCAAAAAAGCCGATCTAATCGTGCGACTAGATCGACTTTTTAATAGGTAATTATCGCTAAGCTATGACCGATCGATCTGATGTCAAGCTGCTAATTAAGTAGCTGGGGTTAATTAAATATACGATGCTAATTATGCCCATATGTTGGTGCTGTTGGGTTTCGAGGCTCAACCCAACCTACAAGTGTTTGATATTTAATTGCGCCTACCTAATTAGTTGCTGAGATCTAATTTAGCTAAAACAAGCTTTACTATCTTGGACTAATGTGATTTAATAGGTCTATAGTCAGAACAGTCAATTGCTTCTTCTTGAAAAGCTGTATAAGGATTGACAGTACATTTGAGATTGTGTTCGCCAGTAAAGAAAACACAGCGATCGCAGGGAATTTGATGCAGCCTTTTGAGATGAAACCAATCTTTCTGGAGCGTTTTCCAAGCCGATTGGATAAAGTGAAGCATAGTTAGTGTCATCAGCGTTGTGAAAGACACCGTATAAATCGCAGTAATGGTTTGAGACAGAGTGGGCAGAAACATGAGGACTGACAATAACAGTAATTAAATGGCTACATCTGGCAACGCTCTGGGACTTAGCTCGATCGCACCGACTGAGCCTGGTTGTTCGAGCGTAGACCCATACAGATCGACAAATCGCTTGAATAGCTGCATAGTGTCGCAACTAGAAACCTTGTATGCTTTGACTTTGCGTTGTAAGTTCCCATTGGCTAGGCGATGGAGATAAGGTAAATCTTCAAACAATGTCAGACATGCAGCACAGTGCAGAATCATTTGTAAGATTGGCTTGGGAAATATCAAATCGCTGTAGATATCAATGAACAGTTTATGGATATCATCGCCCAGGGGCAACATATTGAAAATTATCGTAACTTTGCGGCTTTTAAAGACGGGGACAGTTAATTCGATCGTATAAGGAGTATGCAGGGTTAACTCTGCTTCTACTACTGGTTGCCGCCACATTTTCAGGATATTGAGCGAACGATCGATTGTAGTTTTGAATTTGACTTTACCGCCACTACTCGTCTCTTCAAATTTGCTGACACTGCCAACCTTTAGGCCCTTGAGACTGACATTATGTACTTGCTCTAAGTGTTTTAAGTCCAGCAAATGGTATACTTGACAAAGGTAGGGAACTGAGATGATATACTCTTGAGATATCTGGTGATACTGCTTGAGCTGGTGCATAACCTCTTCAGTCCGACGGAGATAACCAGCGTGTGGGGGTGTCGCAGCAGAGAGCTGGTAGTACTTAAGCGTACTCATGCTTTTGACATTCTGACTTTCAAGTTCGAGATTGAGAACCGTCATGTGTGAATCTCCGGAGAGCCGTAATTAGTGGTTGTGAGGGCATAAACCCCATCTGGCGGGAGTAATTCGCTGCAAAAACATCAATACGCTGACGTATTGGTAAATTACTAGTTTGTAAACCCCGAGCATCAATGCGATAAATCAGACTTAGATTCGCATCGCCGTCATAGCTGGAAAAAGTTTGCTGGCAATCTATCGGCGGAAAAGAGTCGTGTCGAGGATTGCCTCTGGCTAGTCGAACGAGGATCGTCAAGTCAGCCGTGTTAGCAGGCTACAAAGTAAAAAGAGGTGGGATTTAACCGCACCCCCTTTGCAAATCTCTGATGAATTGCTGCAAATCTACCAAAAATTTCAGCGAGTTCGATCGATTCAAGTCGCCAGTGCGATCGGGTTTTAGTAGTGACTAAATCGAGTTCGGCAGCATCCTGAGCTACACCACCATTATTGTTGTCTCGATCGAATCGTGTTTTCGAGACGGCGATCGCAAACACTAGCAGCCCAAATATGTGCTTCGCAAAGAAATCAAGCGATCGTGTAGCCGACTTGGACGCTGACAGTAGCCGTCGTACCAGAGATCCCAAAGACAGGTAATAGATACGCAATTGGGTAAGCACTCTAGGAAAACAGCAACAGCAGGAGCATGTTGCAAACTAGCGATTGGACATCAGCAGGTTGCCGTTGCCGCGATCGCGAATGAACAGGAATTATAAACTAAATTAAACTGGCTACGAGTCAACGATTGAATCGTCGATACCCGAGCGGGAAGGTCTTGTGTCGCAAAGACCCCTCATAGTAACTCAAAGTCTGATAGCAAATGAACTGCAATCACGCTCTTAGTCTCCAGAGGATTGGTTCAGAACTTAAACAAACTGCAATTAAGTTATTAAGCTGGCGAATCCTTAGATCTACGCTAATGTCGATCTAGAGAAAACTTTAGCTATAGAATTTTCTCTAGATCTAGATTGAGTTGAAATCTAACTAGCGAGCGGTCGGATTGAATCGACTGATGATACACAGCTTATGTCAACCTAGCGAACTACTGTGTTAGTAACAGTGTGCATTAAGTTGTAGAAGTGTAAGACACCTTGACCGGAGAAGTACTCAGTCAATAAAGCGGCTACAAATCCGATCATTGCAAAGCGACCATTCCAGATTTCAGCTTGTGGGGTAAAGCCCCAACGCCAAGCATTACGATCGGCATTGTTAGCAGGAATTACTTTTGAAGGAGAAGTTGTCATGATGAATACTCCAAGGTTGTGGTAAT
>NZ_JANMZA010000534.1:0-3821 GCF_031382685.1 Chamaesiphon sp. OTE_8_metabat_110
TGTGGAGTTGAATCCGATGCAAGTTGCGCTCGAAACCATTATCAGCGATCCGCAGATCGATATCAGTCAAGGTAATAATCAGCGTCAGCTCTCGATCGAGGTTTCAGCTCTAGCCGAACCAGAAGATCGTCAATTACCACTGAATTTGTGTCTGATTCTAGACCATAGCGGCTCGATGAAAGGGACGCCGCTGAGTACAGTCAAGCAAGCTGCAAGAGAACTAATTAATGGCTTGAAACCCGAAGATCGGTTGTCGGTGGTGGCATTCGACCATCAGGCGGAAGTCATCGTCCCCTGTCAGCAGGTTAACGATCCAACTGAGATTTTTGCCCGAATCGACAAATTGCAAGCAGCAGGTGGTACCGCGATCGATGCGGGGATTAAACTAGGAATTACTCAATTAATTGAAGGACGTCAAGATCGCGTCTCCCACGCCTTTATCCTCACCGATGGTGAAAACGAACACGGTGATGACCAGCGGTGCATTAAATTAGCGGGATTTGCCACTGAGAGCAATATTACGCTCAATACGTTGGGATTCGGCGAAAATTGGAATCAAAATATCCTCGAAAAAATTGCTGATACCGCCGCCGGAACTCTTGCATACATTGAAGAAGCCTCGCAAGCCGTCAGTGAATTCGGTCGGATCTTCAATCGGATGCAATCAGTCGGCTTGACTAATGCTTATCTCCAGATCTCACTCCAGCCAAAAGTCCGGCTTGCCGAACTCAAGCCTGTAGCACAAGTAGCACCAGACACGATCGAATTAGCTGTCGAAGATGATGGTAATCTTCAGGTAGTCCGGTTAGGTGACTTGATGAAAGATCTCTCGCGGGTGATTTTGGTGAATACTTATATCGGACAATTAGCTGAAGGCGAACAGTCGATCGCCACTGTGCAAATCCGCTATGATGACCCAGCGAAAGGTTTAACCAATCTGCTAACGCCACCCGTCCAGGTGAACGTCAGTGTCACCCGCAATCATCAGCCAGCCGTCGATGAGAACGTCCAGCAGCAAACCCTCGCCCTAGCCAAATATCGGCAAACTCAACTCGCCGAACAAAAACTCCAACAAGGAGATCGCGCCGGAGCGGCAACGCTACTCCAAACTGCTGCCAAAACAGCCCTGCAAATGGGCGATACCAATGCGGCAACGGTATTGCAGTCTAACGCTACAATTCTCCAAGGTGGGGCGGATCTCTCTGAAGCTGAGAAGAAAAAAACGCGGATGGTTTCTAAAACAATTCTCCAGTAATTAAGCAAGTTGGCATAATTATTCTAGTATCTAAAATAATCTGAAACCCTGTTGCGTAGTCCCGTTACCCCACCCCAGCCCTCCCCTTATAAAGGGGAGGGAGCATTAGCCCCCCCTTTATAAGGGGGGGTTGGGGGGGTAAATCAACCTAAAACGAAGTCTAGCCGAATTGTGCATACACCGTAGCCTTATAAAAGGGAGGTTCGGTGGGGGAAAGATCTATGGCAGTAATTTAGAGAATTGGTATAGACCTGTTTATCTGGATGTTTGTAACTCCGCGATTTTCTTGAGCATTTGTTGATATTTTTGGTTATCTTGACGATCGAGGTACAATTTAGCCGCCGCTTGTAAATCGATAATGGCGCTTTGTTTTTGGCCGATCGCTGTTTTAATTAAACCGCGATGGTAATAAGCTTGAGGTAGATTGCGATCGAGACCGATCGCGGTATTTTGGTCGAGCAAAGCTGCTGGATAACGATTGAGTTGGTAGGATGCCGCGCCGCGCGAGCTGTAATAAACAGCATTTTTATTACTTAATTGAATCGCTCGATCGCAATCACTAATTGCATCGTTAAATTTGCCGAGTTGGAATTTGAGGGCGCACCGATTGCCATAGGCAAAATCTGACTGGGGTGTAAGGCTGACAGCTCTATCTAGATCGATAGTTGCTTGCAGTTTATCGCCTAATTTAGCATAAGCAGAGCCTCGATAAATATAGGCTTCGACCTTTTTCGGATTGAGAGCAATTGCCGCACTCAAATCGGCGATCGCGCCTTGAGACTCGCCCATTAATAACTTACAAGTGCCTCGCCAGAACTTAGCTGTCGCTGACTTGGGATTGAGGGCGATCGCTTTGGTAAATTCGACGATCGAGCCAGGTAAATCGGCTTTAGAGACGCGCTCGAATCCACTTAAAATAAAATCATCAGCTTTAGGTGAAGTAGCTCTAGCCACGATCGGACGACTGCCGATCTTTAAGCCCAATTTAGTCGCTAGTTGCTGAAAAGTATTAATCGGAATGCCCAGATTAAATCCGGTTTTGATCCGAATGTTCGGATCGATTTCTGAGATCGTAATTTTGGTATCGACATCGCCCCGACCGTGGATGGCAATCAATTCACCACGATCGTTAAATACACCCCCACCGCTCATTCCGGGCAAAGTATTATTACTATAAATCAGGGCATAACCATCTTTTAATGGTCTACTGCTATTGGCGGTGATTTTACCATCAGTAAAACTAAAAATTGACAGATCGATCGCCACAGTACTGCTAGGAAATCCCGACACATAGGCAGTCGTCCCCTCGGTAGAAGCATTGGCATCTCCCAATTTGGGCACGGCATAGCGGAAGTCGCTCCTAAATCTGACTACGGCAAGATCTACCCCAGGGAGGGTTTCGATCGATTCTGGTGATAGTTGATAGCGGCGATTGTCAAAGGTAATGGCGGTGTATTTGCTGCGCCGATCTTTGACGACGTGAGCAGCCGTCAACACGAGATATTGCCCGCCTTGCTGTTGAATAATTTGTCCCGAACCCTGGGATGTGTCGCTTTCAATCTTGACTGTCGCCCCTTTAGCAATCCGTGCTACCTCGGTTGCTGATAGCCCCAGACTAGCCGTGGCGTATAGGACGATCGTGCTGCCAATGGCAAGAGACACTAATTGATTTAAGTAAGACATAACAATGGTTCTGACTCAGATCTGTGATATTTATTTGCCTCATTCTACGCAGCGGCGGCTCGTGATTACCGATAACTACGGGAAAATTTACCGAGCAATCCTAGATCGTTTGGAGGGTTGCTTAGATGAGTGTCTTCGGTGCGTTACGCTGGCTCGATAACACACCCTACGGTGTTATATTTGTGCCGCGACTGAAGTTATTGCCGCTTACTGAGCCAAAAACGCGACTAAATCTGCTAATTTATCCCATGCCTTACCGCTACTGAGTACCGTTTGAGCGATCGCGATCGCCTGTTGATGTGCGCCGATGGGTACGATGCCACCTATCTGCAATGCTAATCCGGCATTTAGCGCGACGACATCGCGCTGAATTGTCGTCCCTTTACCTTGCAAAATGGCGGTGAGAATCGCGGCATTTTCAGCAACATCGCCACCTTTGAGAGCGGTAATCGGTGCGGGCGTCAGCCCCAATGCTTGCGGATCGATACTAGTCAGTTCGACGCGTCCGTCGGTCAAAATTGCCAAGTCCGTCAGATCGCCCAAGCCTGCTTCATCTAAGCGTTCGCGCCCGTGTAAGACGATCGCTTGGCGCGTGCCTAAAAGCCCAGTAGCGGTAGCCATCGTTTCGAGTAAATGGGGCGTACCGATGCCGATAACTTGCCCCGTCGGACGGAGGGGATTGACAAGGGGGCCGATCGCGTTAAATACTGTCCGAATCTTCAATTCTTGCCGTAAGGGTGCCACTGCTTTGAGCGCGGGATGCCAACCCGCCGCAAATAGAAAGGTAATCCCGACTGCATCTAGCGCAGCGGTAACGCGATCGGGGGGAGCTGAGAGCTTGACGCCCAGAGCCTCCAATACGTCCGCAGAACCGACGCGACTC
>NZ_JANMZA010000267.1:0-8803 GCF_031382685.1 Chamaesiphon sp. OTE_8_metabat_110
CCCGCCCAGGAAAGAACGGGTGTGGGGGTGTCGATTTCTAGTTCTTGATACGTCATGGATTGGGCTTTAGGTTTTAGGCTTTAGGTTTTAGATCGAATTGTTGGGTTGAGAGGATGACGTTGAGATGGTGTTACCCCCCCAACCCCCCCTTATAAAGGGGGGGACAATTCCTGGCTCCCTCCCCTTTATAAGGGGAGGGTTGGGGTGGGGTAAAGGACTACGATCGAAATCTACAAGTCGGCGATCGCAAATCCCCGACTTTTTCCAAAAAGTCGGGGACTTAGCTGCAATTATTTCCCAAATAAACTACCGCTGAGTTTTTTAATTGCTTTACCCGCAATGTCTGAATAGCTGAGTTCACCTGCTAAAACTCGTGCCATCGTCATACTTGCCGAAGGACGCTTGACGGCGGCTTTATAGCTAACTTTCGGGAACTGATAAAAAGCGGTAGCCAAACGCTGCGCCCACTTCATGTCTGCGCCCCATTCGGTTGCCATAACTTCAGTATATTTCTCTAGCGCATTACTGGTACCGCCGAGGGCGGAGTGAATCGCTTCGGCTGCTTTAATGCCTGAAAAGATTGAGGGGCGAATGCCTTCGGCTGTCATCGGATCGACGACACAGGCAGCTTCGCCAGCTAGGACGGCATTTTGGGTGTGGAGTTTTTGATCGCCATCCCACAGACACAGGGGATGTCCGTATTGTTTGAAGTTGTTAATGTCAATGCCAAATGCGCCCGTGCTGTAGGTATCGAGAATTTTTTTGAAGTCTTGGGCTTCACCGCCGCGAAATGTGCCAATGCCGATCGAATATCCGTCGGCTTTGGGAAAGTTCCAGATATAACCGTTTTTGACTAAGCCAAATTCAAAATTAATTGTATTTACCACGTTGTCGCTGGGGGCATCGACTTCGAGTGCGCCAGCCAGACGGCGTTTGCGATCTTTAAAGCCCAGCCACTTTGCCATATTACCTTTGGCTCCATCGGCGGCGATGATATATTTACCTTCGACGGTACCATTTGCTGTAGTTATTTGCCAACGATCGACTTTAAATTCGATGCTTTTTACTTCAGTATTATCCCGTAATTCGGCACCTTGCTTTTGGGCTTGCTGGACTAGGAAATGGTCGAAGACATCGCGTTTTACCATCCAGATCGGCTCTTGATTTTCGAGCTTGACATCGACTGGATCTTCGAGATTGAGAGTATAACGCAGGGTGTCTACCCGACAAGAAATTGCGGGGCTAAAATCGAAGTCAAACCATTGCGCGATCGCCGGGGACACGCCACCACCACAGGGTTTATACCGAGGGAGGGCATCTTTTTCTAAAACTAATACCGATCTGCCTTGTTTGGCGAGATGGTAGGCTGCACTGCCTCCTGCGGGGCCAGCACCGACGATAATACAATCAAACATAAGATGGTTATCTAGATACTTCGATCGTGGCTTTAATCTGCCACAATCTCGACCATTGTACAACCAGCCATCGCCTTGGCACTATTTAGCTGTTACTAATATTGTTATGTCAGACAGTTCGCGCCCCAATCCCCATCTTACCGATATCTGCTTGTAGATAGAGAAGGAGGTCGCTCACTAGCGACAATTCGATCGAGTCTCAAGCGGCTGAAACTGTGGATACTGTGATTTTAGGCTGCTTGACGATCGGGTTCTTCAATGCCCCATTGGTGTTTGAGTAAGTTTTTGTAGCTATTTTCTTGGAGCATCATTTGCTTGTACAGGTTTACCAGAAATTCCTGTGCTTGATCGCGGCTCATGTCTTTGACTTGGTGCTCGAACGAGCGGATGCTAAATTGTTGCTCTAAGGATAGGTCGAAGGATTTAGACATAATTGACTCCTGCTTTGGGTATTAAGCAAAATCGTCCCACTGGGGACAGTTATTTGAGTTGTCGATCGCGGCTCGATCGAACCGCCATGTTAAGAAGTATAACAGTCGTTTGACAATGATGTCGATCTGTACAAATACAGATCTGAGTTAGTCCGATCGGCAGATACCGATCTGAGGGCACTCCGATAACTGATTTCATTTTTAACAAATTAATTTGCTGAGGAATGCTCAGCACGAACAAACTTGCAATTTTGTCAAGATACTTTGACAATTCTTGAGCTGGGTCGAGATCGATCTCTAAATTTATGGCGATCGTGAGCAAAAGATGATGGCGGTGGGCATAATGATCCTACGGAATCGAGACAAATTAGCCTTAACTGAGTCCCGCATGGTACCTGCTGACAACGGAAAAATTAAATGGTTGCTGAATACATCACGCTAGATCGCTTGGCTACTGAGTTGAGTGAAATCAAGCACCAACACTTCAGTGGACAAATTTTACTCAAAAGTTCATTGGGACATGAGTGGTGCCTTTATATTTACCTCGGTCGCATCCTTTATGCTACTGGCGGTAGTCATCCCATTCGACGGTGGGTGAGAAATACCACGATTATGGGTGTAGATGCTAGCACTGCGGAGGATCTTCAAGCCCGGATCGAGGCATTAACCAATATTTCGGCATTGACATCCACAGAGCTAACTAGTTGCTGGGAGTACTATTTGCTGATTAATTGGGCAAAGCAGGGACGGATGACCCGTAATGGTTTGATTAAGCATATCCAAACCACGATCGTTGAAGTCCTGTTTGATATCGTCCAAGCCGAAGAAGTCACCTATCAGCAGGTGGCCCAAGATCTGCTCAGTCCTCAACTAACGCTGATCGACCTCGATCGAGCATTAGGAATTGCCGTTCAACAGCAGCAGCAATGGCAGCAGGCTGGATTAGTAGAAGTCTCACCAGATCGAGCCATCAAAATCTTTGCTCACAGTGAATTTCAAAGAATCGTTTCGCCATCAGCCTATCAGGCACTCCAGTTCGTATTAAATGGAGAACATAGTATTCGCGAAATTGCTGCCAAGGCGCGCAAATCACCAGTCGCTATCGGTCAATCTTTTCGAGCGCACTTGCAATCGGGGATGCTCGGGCTGCTCGATCTGCCCGACTTTGCCAGTCCGGTTGCCAAAAGTAAGTATCCCTTGGGACAAAAAGTACCACTGATTGTCTGTATCGATGACAGTCCATTTGTGTGCGATCGATTGGAACAAATTTTTCTGCAAGAGGGTTATCAATTTATTAGTGTGATGGATTCGCTCAAAGCCATTCCGATTGTCGTTGGCAAAAAGCCAGATCTGATTTTTCTGGACTTGGTGATGCCCAATGCGAACGGTTATGAAATTTGTAGTCGGCTCCGCAAAATCGGTGCTTTTCAAAATACCCCGATCGTGATCTTGACAGGTAATGATGGGGTCATCGACAGGGTGCGTGCCAAAGTTGTGGGGGCAACTGATTTTCTGACTAAACCAGTTCAAGCAGAATTAGTACTAGAAATCGCCCAAAAATATTTACAGCCTGTCGCGATCGTCTAATTTTAACATCCCTATTTATACCATAGTACCACAGATGTCTACAGCACTGATTGTCGAAGATGTTCAGACCGACTTGATGATTTTGACTAATTATTTGGAGACTTTGGGATGGCGAGTGATTTCCGCTATTAATGGCGAAGAAGCTCTTAATTATTTAAGTTCTAATAAGCCAGATATTGTTTTTTTAGATGTGGTCTTGCCGGGACGCAGCGGCTTTGAAATTTGTCGCACGATTAAGTCTCAGGTCGATACTCAGAAAATACCAGTTGTGATGTGTTCGACAAAAAATACCGACATGGATCGATTTTGGGGATTAAAGCAAGGAGCAGATCTTTATTTGACTAAGCCAGTAAATCGCAGTGATTTCATTGAGGTAATTCAAAAATTAGTTAATTAAATTAATTGATAACTAGGGCTTTAGAATACGGATTTAAATTCCTATTTTTTGTTAAATGATATTCTTTATTAAAATTATCGCAGAAGTTCAGACTAGAAGTGTCAGTAATAAATAGCGTTGACAAAAATCGCGATCGAGGGGTGATAAATTGCAAGCCAATAGTTACAAAGAGCAATCGACAGTAGGTGCAGACTCAGGCCGAAATCGCCGCCAATTTTTAAGGTTTTCCCTGCAACCAGGCACTACGGCGCTAATTGAGGTCGAGCGGACGATCGAAGTTGCGAATATTCCCACCGATCGGATCGTCCCGATGCCACATTTGCCCCCAGCAGTCAGAGGTGTCTACAACTGGCGGGGGAAAATTCTCTGGATTGTGGATTTAGCACTATTACTAGGTCTGGGCGGAGCTACTCAACGTTATCGCAGTGTCCAGCCGACGATCGTCCTCAGCAGTGGCGGCGAGGCCGATATTTTTCCGCGACAGCAGTTATCAGTTTCAGCAGCAGCCGAGCTACCAGGGTTGAAAACCATTGGTTTTATTGTCGATGAAATAGTCGAAATTGAATGGTGCGAGTTAGATGCCACCAGCGGTTCCCTCCCGGCGGATCTCCATCCAGCATTAGCTCAGTGGGTGAGTGGGGTGTGGGAATCGCCCGATGGGGAAGATTTATTGATATTAGATGGGCAAGCAATCTTAGATCGTGCTGATGCCCCATCGGATTTAAATTACTTTTTTAGATAAAAAATAGCCAAATGAAGACGATCGAAGATACAGCGAAAAAGAGTGCGGTCACAGCCACACCAGTGCCATCAACCCCGCCAGCACCAGCGATCGCCCCACTAGATGAGCCGCAGCAACTCCCAACTGCACCGCTCCCGACGGGTGATTCGTTTCGCCTACGACAATCGCTGCAACAGCAAATCTTTTTACTAATTTTGCCGTTTATTGTCGTGCCGCTAACGATGAGTGGTTGGTTGGCATTTCATCGCAGTAATCAACCAGCACCAGACCGCTCACAACAATCGGCGTCGGTGGCGACACAAGCAGAAAATTGGTACATAGATCTAATTGCGTTGCTAGCGATCGGCACTATCAACATCGGCATGGCGGTCTGGATCGTCCGCCGAATCGCCAATTCGATCGATCGAGTCACCACCAAACTCACCGAGGCGGCTAACGGCGATCTGAGCGTCCAACTCGACCCCAATGGTAGCGCTGAGTTTCAAGCGCTGGCAAATGGCTTCAATCAATTAGTTACCAATTTCGATCGGACGCTCCAACAACAGCAACTCGCCGCTCAATCCAACCAGCTCTACGGCAAAATCGCCTCGATCGCCCAAGAGTCAGTAGATCGGCTGCAAGTGTATCAGACCGGGGCAAGTGGCATCCGCCGCATTTTACAAGCCGATCGAGTAGCAGTTTTCCAGTGTCATCTAGATGGCACGGCGAGCGTCATTGCCGAGTCGGTCGGGTCTGGGCAGCGCGCGACGATCGATACCCCACTCGGTCAGATGTATTTTGCCGAGCTGCCAGCTGAATTATCGCGTTACGAGCAGGGGCAAAGTGTCACCTTTAACGATCTTCAGCAAGTAAAGTTGAGTCCCAACCGCCAGCAGTCGATCGAGCAAATGGGTGTCAAATCGATGACGATCGTCCCCATCTTAGCTAGTAAACAGTTAATCGGCTTAGTCTCGATCCAGCAATGCGATCGGGTGCGCCATTGGCAGGCTTGGGAGATCGCGTTTGGGATTCAATCCGCACAACGACTGGGTTTGGCGATCGAGCAGATTATGACTTGGAATACCCAAGCCATTGAGTTACATCGCTCGAATCTATTGTCTCAGGCGCTACAAGTCAACGAGCCAGCCGATTCGATCGAATTACTCGATCGGGCAGTAGCCAGTATTCGGGAAGAATTTAATCTCGATCGGCTGATGGTCTTCGGTCGGAGCGGGCGCGAGCGCGGCGAAATTATGGCGACGGCGATGGCACCAGCTTATCTGCTGCCAGATGCGGTGATGATGAACCAGTACCTTCAGTACGAACTCGATCGTGAGGATAGCGCCCTCGGTCAAATTTCTTGTATTTACAGCCTCGATGCGGCTGGTGGACTTAAATCTGCGGAGATCTCGCTCTTAGAACAGCTCCAGATCCGCGCGCGCATGGTAGCGCCGATTTTAGTAGAAGGTCAAATCTTGGGATTGGTAATCGGACAGGTGTGTAATGGCGAGCGGAAGTGGACGCTCGGCGAGATCGATCGATTCACAACCGTGGCAGATCGGATCGGATTGGTACTCGAACGGCGCAAGTCGATCGAGCGCAAAGCAGTCCAAGCCGAGCGGAAAGATTTGGTTTTAGAGATTACCCAACAACTGCGCTCCTCACTCGATCGAGAGACGATTATTACCACCGCACTGACGAGTATTCGCACGGCGGCGGGACTCGATCGGGCGGTCTTTGTGACATTTAGCGACCATTTGCCTGCCCAGATCGATGCTGAAGCAGTCGCTCCTGGCACTTTATCGATTTTAGGTGAAGTACTCGATCGGTCGTTATTCGATCGCCAGCAAATATTAAGTTACGGCAAGGGTCAGATTTCGACGATCGCCGATATCGAACGAGCGAGGTTCACAGGTGTCCAAATCGCCAATCTGCAACGTTTCCAAGTGCGGGCAAGTGTCTCGATCCCAATTTTAGTCAACAATAAATTGGCGGGGCTAATCGTGGGCGATATGTGTCACGCGACGCGGAATTGGGAGCCAGAACTCCTCGAAACACTCGCGCAGATTGCCGTTCAAGTCGGACTGGTCTTAAATCAGGCGCAACTATTTGCCCAAAGAGAAGATGATGCGCGTAAATTGCAGATTATTTCCAATTTCACCCTACAACTGCGGCAATCGCTCAAACGGCAGGATGTACTCAATACCGCCGTCGAACTAGTCCGCTATGCCTTGGATCTCGATCGAGCTGTCATTTTCGAGTTAGATGCAGATTTTAAAGGTCTGATTACTGCCGAATCAGTCGCTCTAGACAAACTGGCGCTGCTGGGCACTACGTTTGATGATTGTTGTATTAAAGATGCTGGCTACGAGCGCGGCAAGATAACGGCATTTGCGGATATTTATGAGGCGGGGTTGACACCATGCCATATCCAGATGCTCGAACAGATCCAAGTGCGGGCAAATTTGGTCGTACCGATTTCGCTTGACGGGCACTTATTTGGACTACTAATCGGACATGAATGTCGAGCACCGCGAGCGTGGCAACCCGATGAAATCAATTTATTCAACCAGTTGGCGACTCAACTTGCCCTCGCACTCAACCAAGCCTTACTGATCGAACAACGCGAAGCCGCCGCCAAAAGGTCGCAATTAATCTCCGAGATTACCCTCAAACTGCGACAATCGATGGATGAAGCCGAGATTCTAAATATGGCGTTGCCAGAAATGCGTGAGGCGCTAGGACTCGATCGAGCCAGTATTCTGATTGTCGATAGCAACGGGGAAGGTGAGGGGAAAATTATTGCTGAATCGGTGATATCGCCAGAATTTTCGATCCTGGGGGCGACGATCCCGGCAGACTTTATGTTTGAAGTCCTGGGTCAAGGTTATGTCGAAGGCTCGTACATTCAAGTTGACAATCTTCAGAATTCTAACTTGAGTGCAGCGCTCAACGCTCAGTTGCGCAACATGCACATTAAGTCGATCTTTACCACCCCGATTATCGTCAACAATAAATTTTTCGCAATCTTTAGCGGCACTATGTGTCAGCAGGAGCGCCGCTGGCAAAAGTCCGAGATCGATCTGCTCGTCCAGATCGCCGCGCAGGTCGGGGTCGCTCTCAGCCAAGCACAGCTTGTCGGGCAATTGGAACTGGCAAATTTCCAACAGTCGGCATATGCCGCCAGTCAAGAAGCTGCCCGCCAGACACTCCAAAAACACGCCTGGGATTTGCTGCTGCAAGTCGATCGGATCTCTCAAGGCGATCTGACGCTCCGCGCCCATGTCACCGAAGATGAAATCGGGACGATCGCCGATTCCTACAATTCGACGGTACAGAGCCTGCGGGGTTTAGTCAATAGCGTCCGCAGCGTCTCCCAAGAAGTAGTGACTACCGCCACGATCAATGAGATTTCGGTAGCCGAACTCTCGATCGAAGCCCTCCAACAGTCTGAAGACATTGGGTTGGCACTGAGTCGCCTGCGAGATATGTCCGGCTCGATCGATCTAGTCGTCAACAATGCCCTGATTGCCGAGTCAGCGGTGATGGAATCGGCAGAACTAGTCCAAGCTGGGGATGCCGCGATGAATCTAGCCGTCGAAGGGATTTTGACGATTCGGAACACAGTCGCCGAAACTGCCAAAAAAGTCAAGCGACTCGGTGAATCTTCTCAAAAAATCTCCAAAGTTGTCAATCTGATCGGTAGCTTTGCCGCTCAAACCAACCTGCTCGCACTCAATGCCAGTATTGAGGCAGCCCGCGCGGGTGAAGAAGGACGCGGCTTTGCAGTCGTCGCCGAAGAAGTGCGCTCCCTAGCGCGCCAATCTGCCGCCGCTACGGGTGAAATCGAAAATCTCGTCGCCAGCATCCAAGCGCAGACGAGTGAAGTCGTCATGGCAATGGAAGCAGGCACCGAGCAAGTAGTGATCGGGACAAAATTAGTCGATGAAACTCGATCGAGTCTCAACCGAATTACCGCCATCAGTCTCAAAATCGGCGAACTAGTCGAATCGATCGCCCAGGCGGCACTCCTCCAGTCCGAAAGTTCCGCCCAAGTGACCCAAAGCATCGATCGAGTCGCCGATATTTCCCAGAAAACTTCACTCCGCGCCGATAACGTTCAAGCCTCATTCCAAGATCTCCTTCAGCTCGCTCAAGAGCTACAGAAGAATGTCGGTCAGTTTAAGATTGAGTAACGGAGGAAGGCTTTAGGCTTTGGGTTTTAGGCTTTAGGGATTAGGTTTTGGGTGTT
>NZ_JANMZA010000561.1:0-5167 GCF_031382685.1 Chamaesiphon sp. OTE_8_metabat_110
AGCTGCGGAAAAAAATCGCTAACGAGTCAATGCAAGAGCGGAGTCTGCTCAATCAAACTCACCGTTACTACAGTACGACCCATAACATGAAAGTCGTGCCCCCCATCTTGACTGGAGCGTATCTCCAAACGGGGACTCACGATCGTCCCCCAGCCGAAATCGCTGCCGCCATGGGAATGCCAGTACCACCCGCACTCGCTACCGCTCAAAAACAGGAGGTCGAACGTGGCTGAGGGACTGTCGTGTTTACCCGTCTGGAGATATGCTCCGGTCAAGATGGGTGGTACGACTTTCATGTTATGTGTCGTACTGTAGTAACGGTGAGTTTGATTGAGCAGACTCCGCTCTTGCATTGACTCGTTAGCGATTTTTTTCCGCAGCTTGATGATGGCATCCATTACCGCTTCGGGACGCGGCGGACAACCGGGGAGATAAATATCGACGGGGATGAGTTTATCGACACCGCGTACCGCAGTCGGCGAGTCGGCACTAAACATCCCGCCCGTGATCGTACATGCACCCATCGCAATTACATACTTGGGTTCGGGCATTTGCTCGTAGAGACGTACCAAGGCTGGAGCCATCTTCATCGTGATCGTACCAGCAGTAATCAACAAATCTGCCTGACGGGTACTCGCACGAGGAATCAGTCCAAACCGATCGAAATCAAATCTAGAACCGATCATTGCGGCCATTTCGATAAAACAGCAGGCGGTACCAAATAACAGCGGCCACAGGCTCGATAACCGCGACCAGTTGTAGAGATCGTCTACCGTTGTCAGGATCACATTTTCTGACAGATCGGTAGTTACTTGCGGACGCTCGATCGGATTGGAGATCCGCTCTAAATTATTGATATCATTGGGGGTCATGACCATTCTAAGGCTCCTTTGCGCCAAGCATAAACTAGGGCGATTACAAGAATTGTGATAAAAATAAGCGCTTCAATAAAAGCTAGCAAACCTAGTTGACTAAATGCGACTGCCCACGGGTACAGGAATACCGTCTCTACGTCAAAGACAACGAAGACTAGGGCAAACATATAGTACCGAATATTAAACTGAATCCAGGCACCGCCGATCGGTTCCATCCCCGATTCGTAGGTCGTGCGGCGTTCTGGGCCACCACCGCTGGGACGCAGTAATTTCGATGCTGATAGTGCTAATATCGGCACCAGGCTACATGTCAGGATGAAGCCGAGGAGATATTCATAACCGTTAAGGACAAACACAGATTATTCGTAGTCATGAGGGGATAACGATCGCAGATCCCAACCAGCGATCGGCTCACAACTAATCTAGAAAATCTCAAGACTTGCGATCGTGATGAGATCTGGCAATGGTCGCCGATTAGTTCCGCTCTCTGGCTGAGGACTCAATCTATTTATATTTTATCCATATTCAGTCCCTGCGGATCGGGCTTGTCGGCAATCTGGCGACATTTAAGATTTCAGTTGGCTACTTTTACGATCGATCCTGTTGTTTTTCCCTGTATCCCTGCCATTACCATAAGGAGTGTTTAAAGCGAAGCGGCAAATAATAGATACTAGTTAGCTGCGGATTTACTAGCGGAGGCAGAACCCGGATCTGGGGGTCGGTACCCCCAGACCCCCCGTTGAAAGGCGGGATGCTGTCTTGATTTGCTAAACCCTCGGGGAACCCGAGGAGCGCAAATCGCCGCCTCTCAAACTCTCCTGCGTAAGGTTCGATTTGTAGGAAGCGGCGTTCGCTGCTTTCTCTTACCTCTTACCTCTTACCTCTTACCTCTTACCTTTTACCTCTTACCTCTTACCTATTCCCTATCCCCAATCCCCAATACCCAACCCCCTAGCATATTACGACCGTCATAACAAATAGCGTCCATTCGCAAGTAGTATAAGATCGACAACATCAGTAATCCTCAAGGCATGAAACCCGATTTCGCGCTGACAATTTGTGGACTAGTGGTACTGCTGGGTGGCTGCACGTCAGGCATCGCCCAACAAAGTCCCCAGCC
The DNA here is from genome assembly GCF_031382685.1 of Chamaesiphon sp. OTE_8_metabat_110. Classification (NCBI taxonomy): domain Bacteria; kingdom Bacillati; phylum Cyanobacteriota; class Cyanophyceae; order Gomontiellales; family Chamaesiphonaceae; genus Chamaesiphon; species Chamaesiphon sp. OTE_8_metabat_110. The sequence goes on from NZ_JANMZA010000561.1 coordinate 1,996, forward strand.
AGTTATCCCTGCCAAACCGAATGCGGTAGTGGCATTGGGACGGATTCAGCCTGAAGGTGAAGTGATTAAGCTCTCGGTGGCGAATGCTCAAGATAGTCGAGTCGATCGGATCTTGATTAAAGAAGGTGATTTTGTCAAGCGCGATCGAATCATTGCTATTTTACAAGGGATCGATCGCAAACAAGCTGACTTACGGGATGCCCTAGCAGATGTCAAACTGCGCGAACTCGAACTCTCGAAGATCGTTCAAGGTGGTTTCAAAAATTCGCAAATTGTCGCCCAAACTGCGGCGATCTCCCGGCTCCAAGCGCAACTGACGAGCGCGCGCCAACAGCAACAAGCCGTCCTCAATAGTGCCCAAGCGCAATTGCAAAACGCCTTAGCCAACGATCTGCGCCAAGCTAGCTCGACGAAAGCGGGGTTAGGCTTATTGACAGCCCGCGCCAAATTAGCCAATGCTGAGGCGGAATATCGCCGCCGCAGTCAGTTCGATCGATCGGGTGACAATACCCTCGGATTGCGTGCCAAATTCACCAACACGCGGACGGAATATCAGCGCAAACTCACCCTGTATCGCGCTGGCGGTATCAGCAAATCCCAATTAGACAAAGCCCACGAAGAATTTACCTCCGCCCAAGCATTACTCCAAGAACGCCAAATCGATACCAAAACCCAACTAGATAAAGCCACCGAAGAATTAGCCGCCGCTACCGCCACTCTCCAAGAGAAAAAGCTCGAAATCCAATCCCAATCGGGACGAATTAGCACCGACCTAGCTACCGTTCGCCAGACAGTCAAGGAAAAGCAAGCCGAATTAAACCGCGTCATTCACACACTCACGGCGGAGATCCAACAGGAGCAGGCAAAATTAGCCGAGTTGCGCGAAGTTCGCCCCACCGACGTGCGAATCGCGCAAGCCCAACTCGACAAAGCCAAAATCGCCGTCGAGCAAAAACAAGCCGCCCTGCGTGATTCGGAAGTCCGCGTCCCTGTAGACGGTCAAATTCTCAAAATTAATACCCGCGTCGGCGAGCAGGTAAACACCGCTCAGGGCATCGTCGAACTAGCTCAAACCACTAATATGTACGTCATTGCCGAAGTTGCTGAAATCGATATCAATCGCATTTACCAGGGACAACCCGCCGTAGTTACCAGCGAATACAATAGCTTTGCCGGATCGCTCCAAGGCACCGTTGCCCAAATTGGCTTACAAGTGGGGCGCAAACAAAGCCAAGAGGCTAGTGGTAATAATCCAGCTACTGACAAGGACAGCCGGATTGTCGCCGTTAAAATTAAAATTGCGCCCCAGGATACAACTAAAGTTGCCAAGCTGACAAATCTCCAAGTGCGCGTGCGCCTACCTTCAAAGTCATGAACAACCTTTTTTCCCGCCGCGTCCCCCTAGCATGGGCACAATTAGCTCACCAAAGAGTCCGCACCAGCGTTGCTATGGGCGGAATTGCTTTTGCTAACGTGTTGATTTTCATGCAGTTAGGATTCGTCAATTTATTTGCTGGCGGCGCAATCTTATTACCCAAACATCTACAAGGCGACTTATTTTTAATAAATCCCGATGCGCTATTTATTGGTGCCGATACTTTCGATCGCACTCGCCTCTATCAAGCCGCTGCATTTGATGGGATCGTTACTGCCGAGCCACTATACATGCGGCGTGGTGTCTGGGCATTAAATAAAAAAACAATTTCTTACGATACGCGGGTATTTGCCTACAATCCTCAACTCCAAATCTTCGATCTGCCAGAAGTCAATCGCCAACAATCCAAACTCCGCGAACCATTTACCGTTTTATTCGATCGATTATCTCGCGCCGAATTAGGGCCGATTCCCGCCCAGTTAGCGTCCAAACCGACAACTACCGCGATGTTAAATAATCAACGCTTGGTTGTGAATGGTTTATTTAGTCTCGGCTGCTCCTTCTTTCTCAGTGAAGGCAATCTGATTACCAGCGATCGCACCTTCGCCGAGCTATTTGGCAGTGAATCGCTCCAACAGGTATCACTCGGCATCATTCGCGTTAAACCCGGTACCGATCTCATCGCCCTCAAACGGGGAATCGAGCAAAACGTTCCTGGCATTAAAGCACTCACCCATCAAGAGCTACAAGCCAAAGAATTACAATTTCAAGATGCCAACCCTAGCAGTACGATCTTTAATTTTGGCGCAATGATGGGTTTCATAGTTGGTGTCGCGATCGTTTATCAAGTCCTCTACAGCGATGTCAGCGACCATTTGGCCGAATACGCCACCCTCAAAGCCATCGGCTACTCCAATCGATCGCTCCTATCAGTCATCTTCCAAGAAGCAATATTCCTCGCGATTTTAGGCTTTATCCCTGGTTTTATCGTCACATTGGGCATGTATCAACTGTTGACAAACCTCACCCGCCTAGAGCTACTTATGACCCTCAATTTAGCTATAACAGTGTTTATTTTAACTCTTGCCATGTGTCTGATTTCCGCCGCGATCGCGTCAAACAAGCTTCGCGCTGCCGATCCCGCTGATGTATTTTAGCGTTCCCATCGCCCTAAAAGCTTAGCTAATTATTGCTACTTTAATTGCAAATCGGCGACGAGATATTGATGGTCGGAACCAATACCCGCCTTCGTCCAAGCAGAACGAGCGTGCCAGTGATTAGAATAGAAAATATGGTCGATTCTCACCAGCGGAATTGCCACTGGTGGTGCGATCGGAAATGTCATTCCCATTCCCCATCCTGCTATCTGAAAAGCATTATTCAAAGAGCGACTCAGTAAGTGATAATTACGATCGAGATCGCTAGTATTGAAATCGCCAACTACTAATAATGGTCATCCTAATGGTTGACTAGATTTTAGTGGATACTTACTAAAAATTCCAAACTCAAAAGCTGGCGAAATCACTTGATATGGAAAATCTCGCTTCAATGCTTGACTGAGTTGAACAACCGTATATTTAACTAAATCTACTATTTAGCATTCATATTTATATAATCAAAAGAGCCGAACACTAATAGTATCCGACTCTTTTAAATATTAAGCTTGGCAGCGAGCTATTTTGACAGGGGGCAACCCCCCAACTATCGTCGCCGTGCGAGCGTTTCACCTCCGAGTTCGGGAAGGGATCGGTGTGGTTCCACTCGGCCATAGACACCAAGCAGGTGTACTGGTTAAAG
>NZ_JANMZA010000562.1:0-3608 GCF_031382685.1 Chamaesiphon sp. OTE_8_metabat_110
AGTCTCCCAGTCTCCCAGTCTCCCATCTCCCATCTCCCCTCTCCCATCTCCCATCTCCCATCTAAGTTAGTAGTCTACAACTCTTTCTCAAACTTAGGTTGCCCGCTATTATGATGGTGGTAAGCACGATGAGAATCACAAGCAGCAGCAAACATGGATATCGGTATTCCCAAGGAAACTAAAGACCAAGAATTTCGAGTTGGGTTAACTCCAAGTATCGTCCGAGCATTGAGCGATCGCGGACATCAAGTATACGTCGAAACTAATGCTGGTGCAGGATCTAGTTTTCCGGATGCTGAATATCTCCAAGCTGGAGCCAAAATCGTGCCGACAGCGGCGGCGGCTTGGGAGCGAGAAATGGTAGTCAAAGTCAAAGAACCGCTAGCGGAAGAGTACTCATACCTGCAAAAAGATCGCATCCTTTTTACCTATCTCCATCTGGCTGCCAATCGCACCCTCACCGAACACCTCATCGATAGTGGTGTCAACGCGATCGCGTATGAGACAGTAGAATTACCAGATGGTAAACTACCCCTCCTCGCACCGATGAGCATCATCGCGGGGAGATTATCAGTCCAATTTGGCGCAAGATATCTCGAAAAACAACAGGGCGGTAGTGGTGTCCTCCTCGGCGGCGTTCCGGGCGTACAACCCGGACGAGTGACGATCCTCGGTGGGGGAATTGTCGGTACCGAAGCAGCCCGCATGGCGGTGGGCATAGGCGCACAGGTGACGATCCTGGATGTGAATATCGATCGCTTGAGCTATCTCGAAACCATCTTCGGTTCGCGGGTGACTTATCTCTACAGCAATGCCGCCAATATCGAACTCTGCGTTCGGACAGCCGATCTAGTCATCGGTGCAGTTCTAATCCTGGGCAAACGTGCGCCGATCCTCGTCTCTAGGGAGCTAGTCGGGCAGATGAAACCAGGTTCGGTGATAATTGATGTTGCCGTCGATCAAGGCGGCTGCATCGAGACGCTACGCCCTACCTCACACACGAGTCCCGTCTACATCGAATCGGGAGTCGTCCATTATGGCGTACCCAATATGCCGGGAGCGGTACCGTGGACGGCAACGCAAGCTCTCAATAATAGTACTGCGCCCTATGTGATGAAATTAGCCGATCGCGGTTTAGATGCGCTGGATCTAGATCCAAATCTTGCCAAAGGTGTAAATGTACGCGGTGGATCGATCGTCCATCCAGCCGTGCGATCGGTTTTTCCTGACTTAATCTAGCTTCTAGAGAATAATGAGTGGGATATGATTTATTTACGCGCGGCAACTTCCAACGATCTGGATTTGTTAAAACGTTGGGATGAGCAACCTCACGTAATTTCCGCAGATCCAAATGATGACTGGGGTTGGGAGGTAGAACTCGATCGATCTCCTGATTGGAGAGAGCAATTAATCGCGCACATCGCTTCTACCAACGTCTTGGCTTTCAATTTGTCAAGTATCAACGGTTTGGTGACGATGAATGCTCCGTTTATTGCTTGAATCGAACGGATTGGCAACATCAAAGTGAGATCGCATCGCCACTAGATACTAATATTTGAAAGCCGACTTCAATAATGTCGTGTTACTCTGCACGCGGTATACAGCAAATTGTTCAGGTGTGAAGATGCAAATTTACCCGATCGACTTTGGTAGATAATTGAAACTAAATCTATTTTTAGCAGCCACCCATGTCCATCAAAACTAATCAGCTACAACACCTAAAACCGCTCGCTGTGCCAGATCGACTATTACTCGGCCCTGGGCCTTGTAATGCTCATCCTACCGTCCTCCAAGCGATGAGTACGACCCCCTTGGGACATCTCGATCCAGCATTTTTGCAGATAATGGACGAGATTCAATCCCTACTGCGGTATGTCTGGCAAACCGACAACCCACATACGATCGCGGTTAGCGGAACGGGAACGGCGGCGATGGAAGGGACTGTCGCTAATAGTGTCGAGCCTGGGGATGTGATGCTGATTGGGGTGGCGGGATATTTTGGCAATAGATTGGTAGATATGGCGGGGCGCTATGGTGCCGATGTCCGCACTATTTCCAAACCTTGGGGGCAAAATTTCTCGCTCGACGAACTGCGTACGGCGATGTCCGAACACCGTCCCAAAATCCTCGGATTGGTTCATGCTGAGACATCTACAGGTTGCCGCCAGCCGATCGAAGGCTTAGGCGAATTGTGTCGCGAATATGACTGTTTGCTCCTCCTCGACACCGTAACCAGCCTGGGCGGCGTGCCGATCCACCTCGACGATTGGGGGGTCGATCTGGCTTATAGTTGCTCTCAGAAAGGCTTAGGCTGCGCTCCTGGAGCATCGCCTTTTACGATGAGTCCGCGTGCGATGGACAAATTATTAGCCCGCAAAACAAAGGTGCCCAATTGGTATCTAGATATGCTGCTCTTGGGTAAATACTGGGGTGCCGATCGGATGTATCACCATACCGCACCGATTAATCTCTACTATGGTTTGCGCGAAGCTCTGCGCTTGGTTTCGGAGGAAGGCATCGATAAAAGTTGGGCGCGACACCAATCGAATGTCGAATATCTATGGTCTAGTTTAGAATCGATCGGGCTAACAATGCACGTCGAAAAACAGTATCGCTTACCAACTTTGACGACTGTTTGCATCCCCGCTGGCGTCGATGGCAAAGCAGTCGCCAAGCAACTCCTCACCGAACACAATATCGAAATCGGTGGCGGTTTGGGCGAACTCGCTGGCAAAGTTTGGCGGGTAGGATTAATGGGCCATAACAGCCGTCAAGATAGTGTCGATCGATTAATTGCGGCATTGAAACAAGTCATCTAAGCTCCTAAGACGAGGGTCGGATTGGCGATTATTAAGTAGCTAGGCGGAATTAAATATAAGATGCCAGCCTTTTGCCCTCACCCCCAACCCCTCTCCCAAGCTTGGGAGAGGGGAGCCAGAGCCGGAGGCGAAGGCGGGGTGAGGGCGATTTCGTCATTGTCACTTTAATTATGTCCAGCTACTTAGCGATCTGCTCATCATCAAGAGCGATCTGTCAGAGGATGTCTGAAAAGTCTAATTGCTGCGTTTTAAGATCTAAATCCCCCAACCCCCTTAAAAAGGGGGCTTTTAAAGTCCCCCTGCTTGGTGCGCTACACTGTCGGGGAACCCGAACAGTACAAAGCAAAACGCTTTTTAAGGGGGATTTAGATCTCCGATTCAAACCGAAAAGCCTTTTCAGACACCCTCTCACACCGTTTGCGAATAACCACACCAATCGGTGCATATTCGCAAACATCATGACAAATTTGTCAAAAATATATGAGTGTCTCACCGATGCGCTTCAACCTGGGTACCCTAGTTGGCTATGCCAAATACACTATTTATAGCTATCTAAGTGTCCGAGAAGTCGAAATAATTCTTCAAAAACGGCTCTCGGAGCAGATTGTTTTCACAGCAGGCAGTGGCTGGCTGGCAGACACTAGGCACTATAGCGGGACGATTGCTGGCAACCTATTCAAATTGGATGGCCCTTTCGGCGATCGCAAGTATACGCTGGTTACGCGCGGCGCGATCGCATCATCTGCAAATGGCTCGAAGATCGACTTACAGATGCGTCCTGCCACCTGG
>NZ_JANMZA010000567.1:0-4889 GCF_031382685.1 Chamaesiphon sp. OTE_8_metabat_110
CCAAGAGATTACCGAATGGCACCATGCCTAAAAATGACATGGTGTATAAGCTCATCACGCGACCGCGTTTATCATCATCGATAATCGTTTGGAGTACTGTATTGCCAGATGCAACTTGTAAGATGATCCCCAAACCAACTATTAACATCGCCAGTAATGACAGCGGTAAATAGCGAGACAAAGAAAAAGTAATTAACCCAATTCCTAACAGGGCTGGCCCCAGAATAATTAATTTCCCCAAACCGATTACTGTCGTTCTGGTTGCTAAGTAAATACCACCAAACACCGCGCCCACACCCGATGCTGCCATCAAAAATCCTAATGTCTGCGCGTTACCATTGAGAACTTTATCGGCAAAAACTGGGACGAGGACTGTATACTGCATCCCCATCAAGCTCACTAAAGCCGATAACAATAAAATCGCTCGAATCGGCGGGCATTCAAAAGCATAGATAAAACCTTCCTTAATTCGTTGGAGTGGACTACCAGCGATTTTGGGCATTTGCTTGGGTTGAAAGCGCATCGCCAATAATGCTGCAATCACCGCAATATAACTGATGCCATCAATCAAAAAACAATAAGCTTCCCCAACTCTCGCAATCAATAATCCCCCGATCGCAGGGCCGATTAAACGCGCACCATTAAACATCGTCGAGTTAATCGCGATCGCGTTTGCCAAATCTTCCGGGCGATCGACTAGCTCAGTCACAAAGGCTTGCCGCGCTGGGGCATCTGCGGCACTAATGACGCCCTGAATAAAGCTTAAAACTAAAATCGATTCGATATTAATGTTATTAGTTAATGCCAAAGCTGCTAGTGATAATGATTGCAACATGGATAACACTTGCGTCGTCAGCAAAATCCGATGGCGCGGCAAGCGATCGACTAAAACTCCACCAAAAGGTGTCAAAATAAAGTTGGGAATTTGGCTGGTAAATCCCACTACCCCCAACATTAACGGCGAACTAGTGATGTGATAAACCAGCCATACTGTAGCCAGTTGGGTCATCCACGAGCCGATGAGCGAGATTCCTTGCCCTGCAAAAAACAGCCGATAGTTTCGCGATCGCAGTGCTGGTGGTAAAAATTTAGATGCGGTTAACTGCATGTTAAATAGCTCGATCGATACATTTGAATCTCGATGGTAAATTGGGCTTGCTGTACCTTATTTTCGGAGTCTTTGGGGTCGAGCCTAAATAATAATTGTCCGGGTTGAACTTTTTGGCGATCGGTGATGGATAGTTCGTATGCGTAGTATTGTGACAGACTTACGGCTCAGCCACTTCTGTCAATAGGATGAACATTGCATCCGCCTAAATTAGTTATAGTCCCCCAAACCACTCATAACCTTGGTCTTCCCAATAACCCTGTTTGGTGGGTAATCGATCGAGTAAGGTAACTCTAGTCACCCATTTACTTTGCTTGTAACCCAGCTTAATCGGCGCAGCAAGACGCAGTGGCGCACCATTATCTACAGGTAGCGGCAGACCATTTTTTTGATAGGCTAACAGCGTTTGTGGGTGCATTGCAGAAGGTAAATCCCAACTATTGTAGTAACCATCCCCAGACTCAAAATAAACGTAGCGAGCCGTATTTTTTGGCTGTGCGAGGGCGATTAAATCTCTCAATCTGACGCCACCCCATTGGACGATCGCCGCCCAACCTTCGACGCACACATGCTGAATTACCATCGATCGCAATGGCAACTTTTGAATATCGCTCATACTTAATTGCAGCGGTTGGTTCACCGCACCATCGATAATTAGTTTAAAAGTAGTCGGATCGATTTCGGGTGCATCGGTAAAACTATTAATGATTAATGCCTTGGGATCGATATCGCTAACTGGATATTCACGGGCTAAAGCTTGAGGTTTGAGCAATAGTTCTTCGACTCGTTGATTGAGCGGATCGATCGCCTTGCCGACAGCAGTGGAGTATGGATTTAAGCCACAACTATCGAGCAATAGACCCATGCCTGCAAAACCAGATAGTTGTAATAATTGCCGCCGATTGATTGGATTCATAATTAGTTACTCTTCGGTGCGTTACTACAATATTCTTACAAATTAAACAGGACTGCTATAGATGAAAAATTTATTAAACTTTTCAAACAAACATCGATCGCCAGATTTTTAATCCGCCGACTTTCAAGCCCATTAGCATATGCAGCATCGTAAATATTAAGGCGATCGGCACCGTCATAAAATGCACCGTGCGGAGCGTTTGCCAATTACCAAATAAACTCGCCAACCAGCCTAACTGGACTGGTTTATACATCGCCAATCCACTCGCGATCGCCAGAATTAAAATCGGAATGATACTCGTATAAATCAGCCGATGCCAAGCATAAGTTTTGCGCTTAGGATTTTGTCCGACCTTGAGGACTTGCAGATCGCTACTAGAGACAAATCGCCGTTGCCACCGTTTTGTCAAGCCGATATAAATGCCATAAATTAGCAAATTAAATGAAAATACCCACATCATGGCAAAGTGCCAATCCCTACCACCCGCCAGCCATCCCCCCAGAGTCATAAAATCGGGAAACTGCCAACCATCTTTGCCACCGAATACAGGTGTGGCATTATAAATCTGAAGTCCGCTACCAATCATCAAGAATAAACTGACGATCGTGATGCCGTGAAACAGCTTGATGACGATTTTTTGGTGGGGAATTGGCGGAGATTTTGTAGGTGTTGGCATATTTAAATAGATAAACTCAGAAATAACGGAGCCAACCAGAGTTGAATCTGCACATCCAAACCCAACAGCAGCGAGATCGCCGTAATAAGTATCATTATCTCGCCAATCTTGATAAATTGCCCCAAAAGGCGATCGATCCGGCGGCGATCTCATCGGGTAAATTCGGCCTTTCGGCCTGATGAGAGTTCCAGGTTAGTTAATCTGTTAATCTAAGGTGAGTTCGATTTTGGGAGCGTAGAGCTATGTCCATCGCTTATTATGACAGCCAGTATGTAGAACGCGACAGTATCCGGATCGAGCCTACCGATTTTGGCTTCGCGCGGGGTGTAACTTTGTTTGAGCTAGCACGGGTTTATGGTGGCAGACCGTTTTATCTGCTAGAGCATTTGCAACGGCTAGAACGGGGAGCCAAAATGCTCGATCTACCGTTGCCGACATTAACAGAACTGGCTGAAATAGCCACCCAGATCATCGCCCGTAATACCTATCCCCATAGTGCGATTAAATTTTATCTAACTGCTGGTGAATGCGATCGACCCAGTGGCACCAGTTATAGCGCTTGCCAGAGTTTTCGACCGCATTTGATGATTTTTGAGGATGAGGTAGTTCCCCAGCATCCAGAGGCTCCCTATGGGCTGGAGATTTATCAATCCGGTCAACGGTTGAAAATTGTGCCTTACGATCGAGAGTTGCCGATGCTCAAGACGACCAATTATCTGACGGGTTTTTATGCGGCGCGTCAAGTAGCGGGCGCGGATTATGATGATATTCTGTTTACCCATCGCGACGGCTATATCACCGAAGCAACGCGCAGCAATTTTTTCTGCGTTATCGATGGTGTATTGGTAACGCCCCAGCGCGGAATGTTGGGGGGAATTACTCGCCACGTCATTCTCGAACTGGCTGCCCAGCTCGGCATCAAAACGATCGAACGCGATCTGTTTCCTGCCGATCTCGGGCGAGCGACAGAAGCATTTACCACTGGCAGTATTGCCGAACTGTTGCCAGCGAGATCGATCGATGACTACCATCTACCTACGACGATGAATGGTCGAGTCTTCGCGGCGCTCCGCCAAGCTTTTTCAGCAAAAATTCAGGGTTAGGCAGTCGCTTGTTAACTGGAGATTAGAGTCGATTTCGCGATCGGTCGATCGCGACGATCTATATTTTTCCTTAAACGGTACCGAGAAAAAGCGATCGATCCAAACTCGGATCGATCGCTTTTTTGTTGCCGATCGCCATTTTGTGCAGTACATTTAAGTAGCAGTGTAAAAAAGCATTATGGGCAGACCCAAAAAAGATCCGACGATAACTCAAACCTATAGAGTCAAGCCAGAAACAGCAGAGAAACTGAGGGAGACAGCTAAGGAACTAGGCTTTGAGTATGGCGAAACAGCCGCGATGGGTGCATTTTTAGATCGTCTGGCAGAGATCGATCGCGAGTTGCTAAAATTAGTTTTTAAAAAGACTTGACGAATAACTGTACAGTAGTTATTATCAAAGGGCAGAGCAATTCAGCCACGATATCAGGAGTAAGCGAATGTCAGACAGACTAGACCGAATCGAAGCAGGGTTAGATGAGACTCGCAAGATTGTAGACTCTAACTCAAGAGCAATCGAAGCATGGGCAAATGAGTCAGTAGAGTACAAACGACAAACAACGGCAGCGATCGGACGGCTAACATCCATTAGCGAACAGCTAGCCGAACTTATCACTACGCTAGCCGCTCGTCAGCAAGACCAAGAAAATCGGATCGATCGCCTAGAGCAATAACCGCAAATACAGCCCGCTCGTTTCAATCCCTATAAGGGTTTAGAGTCGATTTCGCTCGCCCGAATTTAGAGCCAGTGCAGCTAGTACCCACACGTTTCAATCCCTATAAGGGTTTAGAGTCGATTTCGCTGATCCCGATCTAGTCGATGCCTATGTCGATCGCATGTTTCAATCCCTATAAGGGTTTAGAGTCGATTTCGCTAAGCTCCCAGCGATAAGCATCAGATCGATCGCATCAAGGTTTCAATCCCTATAAGGGTTTAGAGTCGATTTCGCTTACTTGGGGCGTGACTGACAGCGGGAGCAAGTAACGATTCAATCCCTATAATGGTTTAGAGTCGATTTAAATCAAAAATATAGAATATAAAAAAAAAAGCAAGTAAAAAAATTTTAAATAACAAAAATTTGTTTTAAT
>NZ_JANMZA010000607.1:0-9633 GCF_031382685.1 Chamaesiphon sp. OTE_8_metabat_110
CTCCAATCGTTACCCCAATATGTATTTGCTCGGTTAGATGAACTCAAAGCAAATGCTCGTCGCCAGGGTATCGATCTGATTGACTTGGGGATGGGCAACCCAGACGGTGCTGCGCCAGCACCAGTCATTGCGGCAGCCAAAGATGCGCTTGATGAAGCCACCAATCATGGTTATCCGCCTTTTGAAGGTACCGCCAATTTTCGGGGCGCGATCGCCAAATGGTATTATCGCCGCTATGGCGTTACCCTCGATCCCAACAGTGAAGCTTTACCGCTGCTCGGCTCTAAAGAAGGTTTAGGACATCTAGCGCTCGCTTATATCAACCCTGGCGATACAGTCCTGGTACCCAGTCCCGCCTATCCCGTCCACTTTCGGGGGCCTGCGATCGCGGGTGCTAAGATTCATAATATTATCCTCAAACCGGAGAATGACTGGGAAATCGATCTCAATGATATTCCCGAAGATGTCGCCCGCAAAGCCAAAATTCTCTTCTTCAACTATCCCAGCAATCCGACTGGTGCTACTGCTTCGCGCGCCTTCTTTGAGGATGTCGTCGCCTTTGCCCACGAGTACAAAATCATGTTAGTTCACGATCTGTGCTACGCCGAACTCGCCTTTGACGGCTACAAGCCCACCAGCCTGTTAGAAATCCCCGGTGCCAAGGAAATCGGCGTCGAGTTCCATACCCTCTCCAAAACCTACAATATGGCTGGCTGGCGCGTCGGTTTTGTCGTCGGTAATAGTCAGATCATCCAAGGACTTCGCACCCTCAAAACCCACCTCGACGACGGTATTTTCGCCGCACTCCAAACCGCCGCTCAAACAGCCCTCGAACTTCCCGACGAATACGTCACCCAAGTCCAAAATCGCTATCGCGAACGTCGCGATTTCACGATCGAAGGACTATCTAAACTGGGCTGGAAGATTAAACCAACTAAAGCCACGATGTATCTGTGGATTCCCTGCGCTGTCGGTTGTAATTCGACGGATTTTGCGCTGATGGTGATGCAAAAAACTGGGGTGGTTTTCACGCCCGGTAATGCGTTTGGGATTGGTGGTGAAGGCTACGTCCGCATCAGTCTGATCGCCGATCTCGATAGGTTGGGTGAAGCAATTGGGAGACTTGCAGATGCCGGGATTCGCTATGAGTAATCGATCGAATCAAACAGTTTAGATTCTCTTTACTTCGGCTCTAAATATTCTGTGAGCAGTGCCCATCCCTAGTTTCTCGATCGAGAGTTAATGCTGGTTGCTTTGAGGTTGCGATCGTGAGAAAAATAGAAAATTAAACTTTAACCAACGACGATCGTTCATTCTCAATCCAGAATTGTTAAATCGTCCATTAGGCTAGGTGCGTGTCAGATCTACCGATGGATTTAGCCGCTTTAGAAGTCGCACTTAGGGATTTATCTCACGACGATCGAGCGGCACAATTAGTGAGAAGTTTGTATAGCTTTTGATATTTAGCTTGGCTGCCTGTTTGCTTGTAATTACGGCTCTAAGCAAAATAAAAAGTGGGATGCTCCCAAAGCCCAGAGCCTAAAGCCCAGAGCCTAACTTTATGACTATAGTCATGTTGTTTTGCTAACTAGACCGTGACTTTAGATAGCGATCGAGAGTGGCTAATCGGTACTTTTGATTGATGATGCAGACATAAACCTCGCGCTAAACTTAGATTAACCTACTTATCTGGACGAGACTCAACCTATAAATTTGACGAGAAAAACTTACGTCACATAGGATGATTTATATATGTCAAAACTTACTTCATTAGCAGTTGGACTGCTGAGTGCGATAGCGATCTTGCCAGCATCGTCAGCTATGGCGGCAACTAACAATCCTGCATCCAGCCTTACACCAGCCGGAGATCTGCACGCTCAAGTTATTCTCAAGATCGGCCCTCAATATCGAGATCGGGGTTACGATCGCGGCTATTCCCGGTGGGAAATACAGCGGCAACGGCGGCTAGAATGGGTACGGGAACGGGAAGCTCGCGCCCGCTGGCGGTCGAGATATGACGATCGCGGTCGCTACGATCGCGGCTACCGTCGCGATTACGACCGTGACTATCGTTACTATCGCTAAATCGATCGGACAAATGACCGTCAACTAGTTTCAAGTCAAGACTGCGGCGAGCTAGTAGTGAATTTAGACTGCTAGCCCGCACTAATCTAGGAGTAGGGACGATCTAACTTATTTAGATCGTCCTTTTTCGATCGTGGCTGGGTACGAACGGGCAGCGGTATAATGATCGATTGAGTCAACTGCGATCTCGATCGTCAATCTTTACTCAAGTTGCAACTTCAGTAGATTTTCCCACCACCCCCAAACCTCATGACCCAAACGCCCCTCTCCCCCAGCCAAAATCGTCAGTTACCGCTGCAACAGCCAGACAATCTCGGTCGGTTTGGCAAATTTGGGGGGAAATATGTCCCAGAGACGCTGATGCCAGCCTTGCTGGAATTTGAAGCCGAATACCGCCGTCATACCCAAGATCCCGAATTCCACCAGCAACTCAACGGACTACTCCGCGATTATGTCGGGCGACCCAGCCCCCTCTATTTTGCCGAGCGGCTCACCGAACGTTATGCGCGTCCCGATGGTACTGGTGCCCAGATTTACCTCAAACGGGAAGACTTAAATCATACTGGCGCTCACAAGATCAATAACGCCCTAGCGCAAGTATTACTTGCCAAGCGGATGGGCAAGCAACGGGTGATTGCCGAAACGGGTGCAGGACAGCATGGTGTGGCAACAGCGACCGTCTGCGCGCGGTTTGGGCTAGATTGTGTCATCTTCATGGGCGTGGAAGATATGAAACGCCAAGAGCTGAACGTGTTCCGGATGCAGTTGCTCGGCGCGGAGGTACGTCCGGTAGCAGCGGGAACTGGCACGCTCAAAGATGCAACTTCCGAAGCGATTCGGGACTGGGTGACTAATGTCGAGACGACTCATTACATCCTCGGATCGGTGGCTGGCCCGCATCCCTACCCGATGATCGTGCGAGATTTTCATGCAATTATTGGCGTAGAAACTCGCGCTCAAGCAATAGAGAAATGGGGCGGCTTACCAGATATTCTCCTCGCTTGTATCGGTGGTGGTTCTAATGCGATGGGACTATTTCATGAATTTGTCAAAGAGCCGACGGTGCGCCTGATTGGGGTCGAGGCGGCTGGCGAAGGCGTGGATACCGATAAACATGCTGCTACACTTACAAAGGGTCGTCCGGGCGTACTGCACGGGGCGATGAGCTACCTGCTGCAAGACAACGATGGACAAGTCACCGAAGCGCATTCGATCAGTGCTGGATTAGACTACCCTGGAGTCGGGCCAGAACATAGCTATCTCAAGGACTTGGGACGAGCTGAATATTATAGTGTTACCGACGCTCAAGCTTTAGAAGCTTTCCAATTATTATCTAAGTTAGAAGGGATTATCCCGGCGCTTGAAACCTCCCACGCAATCGCTTATCTCGAAACCCTCTGTCCTCAACTTACTGGCAGTCCCAAGATTGTCATCAATTGCTCGGGACGCGGTGATAAGGATGTGCAGACAGTTGCTAAGGTATTGAAGTTTTAGAAAAGTTGGGAGTTGGGAGTTGGGAGTTCGGAGCAATTGGGCTTTAGGACTTAGGATTGAGATGTTTGAAGAAATACTCTTAACCTACTGACTCTTTCACTCCTTTCTCGCACTGTGCGCTCTCAGATACTCCTGTTTACTACCAACTCCTCACTCCCAACTATTTATGACTCGCTCCAGCGGCATCCTCCTCCACCCCACTTCTTTACCTAGTCCCTTTGGAATTGGCGACTTAGGTGAAGATGCGTACAAATTCATTGACTTTTTACACGATGCCCAGCAGAAGTATTGGCAGATCTTACCACTCGGGCCGACGGGTTATGGTAACTCGCCATACATGTGTTATTCAGCGATCGCGGGTAATCCGCTATTAATTAGCCCAGTTAAACTATTAGAAGATGGTTTACTAGCTACCACAGACTTAGAAAATCTCCCCACCTTTCCGACTCATCGCGTTGACTTTGCACTAGCGATCGCAGTTAAAACCAAGCTATATCATATTGCCTTCGAGCGGTTTCAATCATTTGCCGATGCCGACCAAAAACACAACTTCGATAACTTTTGTCACAGTCAAATCTATTGGTTGGATGACTATGCCTTATTTATGGCGTTGCGCGAAGCACACGACGGTAAGAGCTGGCATCAATGGGAGCCAGATTTAGTCAAACGCGAACCGATCGCACTAATTCACTGGCAAAACCAACTCAAACACCAAATTAGCTATCATAAATTCATTCAATTCAAGTTCTTTGAACAGTGGTTGGCGGTAAGAAATTACGCCCGCGATCGACACATTGAAATCATCGGTGATATTCCAATTTATGTCGCCCATGATAGTGCTGATGTCTGGGCAAATCAAAAATTCTTTGAACTCGATCCCGAAACCGGAGCCGCCGCCCTGATGGCTGGTGTGCCGCCCGATTACTTTAGTGAAACCGGACAATTGTGGGGAAATCCAGTTTATCATTGGGAAAATCTCGTACATACTCAGTTTAATTGGTGGATTCAAAGATTTGAATCACTCCTCAAATTGGTAGATGTAATTCGCGTCGATCACTTTCGCGGTTTCCAAGCATTTTGGGCAGTCGAACAGGGCGAAACTACCGCCATGAATGGACGCTGGATCGAGGCTCCAGGTGCAGATTTATTTAACACCATTCAACAAAAATGGGGACACTTACCGATTTTGGCAGAAGACTTGGGCGTAATTACTCCCGACGTGGAAGCTTTGCGCGATCAATTTGGTTTTCCAGGCATGAAAATCCTCCAATTTGCCTTCGGTTCGGACAATGGCAATCCCTTTTTACCATTCAATCACTCACCCAATTTTGTGGTGTATACAGGTACTCATGATAATGATACTAGTGTCGGCTGGTTTGAGAAATTAACAGGTGTCGAACGCGATCGATTCTTGTTGTATTCCGGTGGGATTTGTTCGGCAGGCGTACATTGGGATCTGATCCGATTGGCGATGACTTCCGTCGCCGATTTAGCAATCTTCCCCCTCCAAGATATCTTGGGTTTAGGCGGTGCCGCACGGATGAATTTTCCGGGCTTAGCTGAAGGCAATTGGGAATGGCGGTACGATCCGTCAGTACTCAATGAGCCGCTAGCATTAAGATTAAAAAATCTCACATTAATCTGTGGTCGCAGTAGCACTTAAATCCCGCTCTCAAAATCTAGTGTTCGCTGGGTGCAGCAAATTTTTTGAACATCACGACCCATGCTGCACCACCTCACTCAAAGCTTCCGCGATCGTAATATCACTGACGCCACGACGTTTTAGACTTGCCACTAACGCTGTCACTGTCTCGCTTTCAAAGCGTTCTAGATCGACGCGCAAACATTGACCGATATAGGCACGAATCAACGGCTGATAGCCCGAAAATCCTAACAATGGTGCGACTCTTTTGAGATCCTCAATCACATCTTCGGGGAGCCGCATCGTCACGCTCGTCATCGGACGGTTGCGGTCGAGTCGCCGCTTTAGTGCTTCAATTTTCATAATCTGCTCTCTCCTGACGGGTTGCTCTACGTGCTGAAATAATCCGAATACTATCTTCTTCTTGCTCGATATGAACTACATAAAGCAGGTTCCAGCGAGTATCCAACCCAATCGCAGCATCCCGCGCTTCATCATTGCGACTAGCATCAACAATTATCATGAATGGGTCGAATAGTGCCTCAGCAGCTTGTTGGAAAGTAATCCCATCATGATTAATCGGATTTATCCGCGCTTTTTCGTCATCCCATAAAAAGGTGATGCCGTTAAGTGAGTAGTACACATTCATGGAGATTATTATAATCAAAGCGTATTTACAATGTCAATACACTTTGACGATCGAGCTGCTGGATACGAACGTCTGAATCGTTAGAAAGTGCCCTTCGTCAGTACGTAGATACTTAAATGCTTTAAACGTTAAAATATTAGTACCCTTGCCAATTTGTGAAAAGTATGCCCTTGCTCTGGTTTCGTCGCGACTTACGATTGACTGACAATGAGATCGTCACCCTAGCGGCGGCTGAGAATACGCCAGTTTTACCATTTTTCATCATCGATCCGTGGTTTTATACTTGGGCGGATGTCGGCTCGTCGAGGGTGAGATTTTTGTTTGAGTCTTTGGCGGACTTAGATCGCCAATTGCAAGAGCTAGGCAGTCGTCTATGCTTGTTTGAAGGCAACTCCACCCAGATCGTTCGGGATCTCACCACACAGCTCGTTGCTCAAGGAGAGCGACCCAAGCTATTCTTCAATCGCGATGTTCAAGTCGAGTATGGAATTAGTCGCGATCGATCTATAGTAGACTTTTACCACGAATTAAACCTCGATTGTCACCTGGGATTAAACAACTTCTTGCAGACTCAAGATCGCCGTCAGGAATGGTTTGGTGAGTACTATAGCTATCAACGTCAACCCCAATACCAGCAACCATTAAAGCTCGATTTACCAACACTCACGATTGACATTCCCCAACTGACTTTTACAGAACTTACCCAAAAATACTCACGGTTTTGGGATGTCGAAAAAGTCTATTTTCCCGGTGGGGAAACAAATGCCCACGATACATTAGACTCATTTCTCACCAGTAGATTCCACGGCTATCATTGGAAACTGTCACGTCCGTGGTTGGCTCAACTTGGGGCAACTTCTCACCTCTCCCCACATCTAACGTTTGGCACGATTTCGACGCGGACTGTTTACCAAGCGACCAAAGCTAGAGTCGCCGCTCTTGCAGGTCGAGACAAAGCCGAATTTTCACTCAACGCCTTTCGCGACAGGTTGCGCTGGCACGATAGTTTTACGCAGCGGTTGTATTTCCACCCAGAAATAGCTTACCAAAATCGCTACCCTGAATTTGATGATTGGTACAAGCCGGACGAACTAAGTCCGAACCAGCTCGAACTATTCCAAGCTTGGCAAGAGGGGATGACGGGTTTTCCACTAGTTGATGCGAGTATGCGCCAGCTCCAAACGATGGGCTGGATGAATTTTCGGATGCGGGCGATGTGCGCTACCTTCCTCACTATCAATTGCGGCGTGTCTTGGCAGCATGGAGCCAAACACTTTATGAACTATTTAGTCGATGGGGATCTAGCCATTGATAACTGGCAGTGGCAGATGCAGGCTGGTGTCACCAATCCTTTGAGTGAGACGTTTCGGATCTACAACCCCAATAAGAATATCGCTGAAAAAGACCCCGATCTGAGTTTTATTCACCATTGGATATCTGAATTACAGGGATATAGTCTCGATGAAGTCAGCGAGGGTAAGTATATGGATAGCTATTATCCCCAACCAATTCTTGATTGGTCGCAGACGCGCAAAGTTAACGGCAAGATCGTTTCCGATCTCCGCAAACAAGTTAGAACCAGACTAGTAGCTCAAGGTGGTGCTGAGTATGACAGCGCAATCGCGGCAAAGGAAACTGTGGAAAAGTACTGGGAGTATAAGCATAAAGAATACGAAAAAATCTCACCGCGATCGGCTTAGAGCGTATCATCAATTAGGTAAACTGAGGTCAAGTAGAAAATACCACTAGGGCGATCGATCTTTGAACTTGTTTACGTCTTAGTCCAGTAGACTTCTTCCAAACCGACTTGAAAATTTTCCGTCATCCAGACTAAACCAGCTTGAGTCACTTTACCGTCGGTGATGGTAACTAATGAGAAATTGCGGAGAGTGCGTTCGATCGTGGAGAGGACACGCGGACAGCGAGCGGCATTGAGATATATCGTGCCATTCGGATGCACGACGATCGGATCGCGCAAACGTTCTTTCGTATGCCTGAGTCGGTGGTGCATGTGTCCGAAGGTCACTAACGGAATCGATTTACCTTGAGACTTAAGTAGATCGATCGCGTCAGCCAAGTCAGGATCGCCGTAGTCGCCGCCAATTACTGTTTCACCCCAATCCTTACCACAAATCGATTCGGGGTCTTCCCCCAGCCCTGTGGGACCATTGTGACCGATGATGATGAGATGTTCGCAAGCGGCTTGAGTGGCATTCTCGACAATCCTATTGGTAGATGCGGCAAAGCTATCGATCCCAAATCTGGCTTCATAAAAGTCACTATACTTCCACTTGGGGCCGCCCCAGCTAAATGGACGACTCCCGATTACGGAAAGATTTAATTGCGGAAAATCTAATTTGCCGTAACCGACATAACTTTCGCCCAATAGATCGATTTGTTGCTGCACGCGGTCTTCGACGAGCGGGTCGTAAGGGCTTTTGCTGCGCCCCCAATCGCTAGCAGTATACCAGGCATCATGATTGCCCAAGATCGCGGCTTTGGGTAGATCGATCGCCGCCAGACGGCGGACTAGTTCTACGGCTTCATTCCCAAAATCGCCGACAAATAAGACTAAATCGACGCCCAGATGCCGCAGCGCGATTTCATCATCGGCTGTCCATTCGTCGTGAACGTCCCCGACGATCGCAATTCTAATAGGTTTGGTTGGATTCTCCGGCATGGTTGTAACGAGCAGTCTACTTGCGCCTTCACCATTATAAGGGAGATTCGCTATCCACTATTCACCATCCACTATCCACCATCCACTTTACGGCGTCTTATATGTAAAAAAGTTATTAAAGATCCCGATCGATTCGACTCGACCGTTGAAATTGACGGTGGGGACGGCGATTTCCGATCGATAGATGCTAAACAGCAGCCAATTTTGGCGCGTGGTAGTCATCGATAGTAAGGGGCGCAAGCGGGGTTTGTAGGCTTCGATCGCCGCACGGCACGGCTCCTGAATCAAGTTGCCCAATCCGGGCAGGCGCTCGCATTGGTCTTTGGCGAGGGTGCCGACGCGATCGACAGCGTAAGTTTCATAGGCGTCTCGATCGGGATTTGTCGCCAATCCTAGCCCACACAGCCCTAAAATACCGCACATAATTACTTGCCATAATTTCATACCGAACCCAAACTCACTAAAATTATTTTACTGTAACCCCAGACGGACGAGTAACTGTAGATGTGTCGATTCGATCTAAATTTTGAGCGCGAGTAACGATCTAATTCGAGCAAATTGTGTTAATATAGTTTCTACGAGTAAATCGTGGCGAGCGTCGCCTAGTGGTTATGGCAGAGGTTTGTGGTGCCTCCACTCGCGGGTTCGAATCCCGTCGTTCGCCCTTATAGGTTCAGGTTAGTTCAGAAGTCCCCGATCGTGAGATTGGGGATTTTTAATTGGCGGTGAGGAACGATCGCCGCAATCGCCCATGTCGCAAGTGGGAAAGTAGTAAAATTAAGCCAAGACAATCTTTATTCCGGCAAGCGCGATCGATGGATACTACTAAAATTTTACCGATTTTGGGTGCGACAGCATTTGGACTACTGGTACTCGTGACTCTTGGAATCGGTTATCTGACTGTATTAGGTTGGCGAGATCGTCAGCGCCGCGAGCAAGATCGCCGCGCTAGTCGTTAGGTAGCCGCGCTAGTAAGGACATGGATTTAATTCTTTGTCATACTACGGCAGATTTTGATACGCTGGGGGCAGCGGTAGGTTTGGCTCGGCTATTGCCAGGGAGTAAGATCGTGCTGACTGGGGG
>NZ_JANMZA010000632.1:0-14186 GCF_031382685.1 Chamaesiphon sp. OTE_8_metabat_110
ATTTAACTTTTCTTTGTTATCAATACTATTTTCGGGGCGGTTGTCGCGATCGCGATCGCGACTTGGTGGCACTAATCTTTAGTCTAAATTCCAATCAATAGGACTTTGTTGCGATCGCATCAGACTCAGGATTTTTGGCAAGATCGATCGGTGCAGTACATCGATCTTGAGATAGTCAACAACATACAGCTATTGAAGTAGTAGGTGCAAGTATGAATCGGATAAATATTGTCTGAAACCTATCTGGTGGGCAGTGCCCACCCTACATGATATTTTATATTTAATTACTCGATCTCTAATTCTCAACTACTCGCTTATTTACCCCGATCGCCATGCCTAATAAAATGCCCAACCCCAAGTCTAAGCCACGGACTGCGACCAAAAAACAAAAGCAAAATAGGCGGATTGTTGCTGGCGCAGGAGCGGCGATATTAGTCGTGGGATTGCTGGCTGGCGGTGTCTGGAAAATGTTATCAGGCTCGACTAATCTCGATACCAGCGATGGGGTGAGTTTATTACCTCAAGATACTTTGATGTCCATCTCCGTCTCTACCGATGTGGCGCGGTGGCAGAAATTTAACGAGTTTGGCGTTCCCCTAAGTCGCGGGATTGTCGAGCAGCAATTAGCTAAATTGCAAACCGATTTTTTGACAACCTATGGATATGACTATCAACGCGATATCCAACCGTGGATTGGCAAGCAAATTTTAGTCGGCTATCTGCACAATCCAGGGGCAGCAGGAATTAGAGCCGAGTCAGGGACGATCCTCAGCCAGCAAACCATCGCCATCTTACCGATCGCCGATCGAGGTGCCGCCCAGAAAGTCGTAGAACAGCATCAAACGCCGATCGATGCCAATTTAGTCGAAACTAACTACAAAGGGGTCGCTATTCGAGAATTTAAGCGCAAACAGGGGACGATCGCGATCGCGATCCTAGATAACTTTGTCACGATCGCGACAGACAGAGTAGGACTGCAAAGAGTCATCGATACTCAACAAAACGGTAAATCTTTACTCACACTCCCAGGCTATACCAAAGCGCTAGCCCAAATCGAGATCGATCGACCTTTTGCACGCGTCTATCTGAATGTTCCAGTAGCTACCGCAGTAGCAGCGGTTAATTCCCCGCTCCAACTAACCGCCAATAAATTAGCGCAAACCCAGACTCAACAAGGCATAGCGGCAAATGCCCAGATCGAAGCAGACGGGATTGCCTGGAAAGGGATTTCTTGGCTCAGACCCAATGCCAAGCAAAAATTAACAGTCGAAAATCAGGCTCAAAACCTCGCGGCAAATCTCCCTGCCACGACACTAGTCATGGTATCTGGCGGTAACTTACAGCGACTGTGGCTAGACTATGTTCAGAGTGCCGCAGCCAATCCTTTGGCACCTGTCAAACCTGAAGATCTCGTCAAAAACCTGGATAGTCTCACCGGACTAACATTAGAGCCAGAAATCCTCAACTGGAGTAAAGGCCCTTTTGGCATCGCGATCGTCCCCAAAGCAGCTAAGATCGATACGGAATTTGGTACAGGACTGCTATTATTTCAGCAAGCTAGCGATCGATCTGCCGCAGATAAAGCCTTCGCCATCTTTGACAAAACCATGAGTCAAAAGCAAGGGTTTAAGATCGCCAAAACCCGAATCGGTGGCAAAGATGCGATCGATCTGACATCACCATTGGGGGGTACCAAGGTGACTCATGGCTGGCTCGATAACAACCTCGCTTTCCTCAACTTCGGCGCACCTGTGGGCGATACCTTCCTCCCGCAACCCCAACAAAAACTGTCAGATACCCCACTATTTCAACAATCGACGCGATCGAGTCTCAGTCCCCACAACGGTCAATTTTTCATTGATGTCGATCGTACCATCAATGCTGGCAATCTCCCCCTACCATCGATATCTCCAGAAGTCAAAGCTGGGTTCAGCGCCGTGCGAAGCCTGGGTGTCACTAGTGCCATCGCCGATGAATCGAGCAATCGCTTTGACATTTTTGTCGCCCTCAAAAAAGAGCCAGGAATCGCCAAGTTACCGACACCACCCAAAGCAATCAAGCCCCCATCAAAATCTATTAAACCAGCTTTAACTCCCAGTAAAACACCTAGCCCAAGTGCAACGCCTGCACCATAACTTAAGTATCGTTACCTTTTACCTCTTACCTCTTACCTCTTACCTTTTACCTTTTACCTTTTACCCCTTACCCAACCTCACCAGTCCGATACAAACTCATTACATCCATAATCGATAACCGCGACTGCACCCCCAGATCTAGTGGCGACACATGTCCCCGACTCAGATGCTCTGCCGCCGCACAACCGATCATCGCCGCATTGTCCGTGCAGTATTCCAGCGGTGGAAACAACACCTTCAGCCCTCGCTGACTTGCCGCAGTGGCTAACGTCTCCCTCAAGCCGCGATTAGCAGCCACACCGCCGCCGATAACGATCGTTTCCAATCCATAGTCGGTCGCACAAACGATCGCGCGTTTGGTAAGCGATTTGGCGACACTGTGTTGAAAACTAGCAGCGATATCTGCCACTGGTAACTCCCGCCCTTCGGCTTGCAATTTTTGCACCAATCTCAATACCGCCGTCTTGACGCCACTAAAACTCGAATCATAGGGATGAAAACCACCCCCAGGGAGCGAGATATTCCCTTCTGGTAAAGGATACAGCGTCGGATTGCCTTGCGCTGCCAAGCGATCGATCTTGGGGCCACCAGGATAGCCCAGATCTAATAATCTCGCCACTTTATCAAAAGCTTCCCCCGCAGCATCATCGCGGGTTGCCCCGAGTTCGGTATACACGCCGCAATCTTTGACATGAATCAGGCTAGTATGCCCACCTGATACCAGTAGACATAAGAATGGTGGTTCTAGTTCTGGTGCGCTCAAGTAAGACGCGTAAATGTGTCCCTCCAGATGATGAACGCCTAAGAATGGTTTGTCATGCAAAATCGCCAAAGTTTTGGCTGCGCTCATGCCGATCATCAGTGCGCCGACTAATCCTGGTGCAACTGTCGCCGCAATCCCATCGATCGCCGACCAGTCTAGATTAGCTTCTTTAATAACCCGATCGATTAGCTCTGTAATTATTAATAAATGTTGCCGTGACGCTACCTCCGGTACCACGCCCCCATATTGAGTATGAATTGGGATTTGGGAGGCGATGACACTGCTGCAAACTTTACGATTGGTAACGATTGCCACCGCCGTTTCGTCACAACTTGTTTCAATTGATAAAACTGTTGTCATTAGCTGCTAATTTTAAAGATGAAAATAGAGATAAGTAGTTTGGCAATCAGCGCGGTGTAGCTGTTATTTCAGATATTACACCAACCTGAATCGCTTACTTAGCAATCTCGATCGGTTGGTCGAATCTTGCCAATCTCTACAATTATCAGCGATCTTTCGCGATCTTTCGCGAAAGACCGTTGCCGACCGACCAAAAGACTATTATAGTTTTTTTGCTAAAGCAGATCGTCAACCCGATCGTGTGTTTTGTAAATAAAACTATTTGTTTTGTTATAAACGGAAACAATCACTATGAAAAAACTGTTGGCTTTGGTTTTTGCCATCTGTCTTTGGTTCAACTTTGCTCCCCTCGCATCTGCCTCAGAAGTAGCCGGACTCGTTCGTTGTGGCGATTCTCCTGCTTTTCAGCAACGTGCGTCAATGGCACGTAACACCACCAATGACCCCGAATCAGGCAAAAAACGCTTTGAACGTTACTCTCAAGCTTTGTGCGGCCCTGAAGGACTGCCTCACTTGATTGTAGACGGACGACTCGATCGGGCAGGTGACTTCTTGATCCCAGGAATCTTATTTCTCTACATTGCTGGCTGGATTGGTTGGGTCGGTCGCGCCTATATCATCGCCATCAAGAAATTTGACAACACCGAAGAAAAAGAAATCGTCATCGATGTACCGTTGGCAGTTAGCTGTATGTTAAGCGGTTTTGCTTGGCCTGCTGCTGCTTTAGGTGAATTCACCTCCGGTAAGTTAGTTGCTAAAGATAGTGAAATCACTGTTTCACCTCGCTAGATCCTTTAGCTCATTCCCCGATCGTGCCACTGATGGCGACGATCGCCACCTATCGATCTTAAATTCTGGAGATAGTCCATGTCAAATTTTCTCAGATTTTTATCTACTGCCCCAGTTTTGGCAACAATTTGGATGGCATTTACTGCGGTCATTTTGATTGAATTTAATTACGTCTTTCCAGATTTATTATTTCATCCCTTGTAGTATTTAATGTGAGCAGAGCGGGATTATTTAAGTAGGTCGGCACAATTGTTTTAAGTATTAGAAATCAACTGAAGCCCTTGTCAGGATATCTAAATATTCGATTGAGCCTTTCTACTTATTACTCTCATTACTAATCTGCTCGCGCCTATTCCTCCATTTCCCTATTTATTTTGAGAGGTTTTCTATGGCTACTCGTATTCAAGCCGTCAATAGTCCCAGTCCTGAAGTGAGTAACTTAGCTACTCCCATCAACTCTTCGGGTATCATCCAAGCTTTCATCAGCAATTTACCAGCTTACCGAGCTGGTTTGTCTCCGCAACGCCGGGGATTGGAAGTAGGCATGGCTCATGGGTATTTCTTACTCGGCCCCTTCACCCTCTTAGGGCCGCTGCGTCATACCGACCAAGCTTACTTAGCCGGATTGCTTTCTACCATTGGCTTGGTGGTTATTTTAAGTGCTTGTCTGGCCATCTACGCGGCTGTTAGCCCCCCACCGCCACTACCGAGCGTCGCTGCACCGAAACCACCCGCAAATTTTGAGCGTGGTAAAGGCTGGGGTGACTTTACTTCTGCTTTCCTAGTCGGCGGCATTGGTGGCGCGGCTGTTGCCTACTTATTGGTAGCTAACATCCCGGTATTAAGCACTTTTTCAATCTTGGCTAAATAGGTCAATTAATTAATAATTAATAATTAATTTAATTGTTGTTATTACCTGTTCAACATTAAATCCATTTAAAATTACCCTATCTCCAATCTGAAGATAGGGTAATTTTATTTATAAATATTTTTAAAAAGCTTTCAATCTGTTTCACTGATTGGCTTTTAGAAATTAATCTATAAAATACAATTTGATTTTCATTCCAACTGGTGACTCGAAGTGAGTGAGATTTAATTTTTTAGTTCGATCGCGTATAGACGATCCGAAACCGTCTGGCTGGGGTGATGTCGAATTCGTCGATCGAATCGGCAAATGATACTTCTATCAAGCCAGTCTCGATAAATTTATGTAACTCATCTTTTGTGAGTGGGAATGGTAAACTCTCGCAAGCATCTTCAGGATTGCGACCGCGACAGACTACTAATAATTTACCAGCAGGCGCGACAAAATTGCCGATCGACTCAATCGCATTTGGGCGAATATTGGCAGGTAAAGCTTGAATTGTATAAATCTCAATTACTAGGTCGAAACCAAATTTCCACTTAGCAGGAGCGGTAAATAAATCGACAGCTTGATAGTTTACCTTTGAGCTAGGAAATCTAGTATGACACCAATCGATCGCCGTTTGAGATAGATCGAAGGCGGTGACTTTCGCACCAAGTCCAGCTAAGTATTCAGCGTCGTCTCCTAATCCACAACCGACGACTAATACCCGCAGATTTTGGAAGTTTAACTGCGATGCTTTTACCCAGTCTAGCAGCCAGGGATTTACCGCCCGATCTGCCCAAGGAATCGCATCGAGATTGCCGTCGGCTTCAGCATATAAAGTTTCAAACCAGCCTGTATAGTCGCCATTAGCATAAGCTGCGGTGGCTAATTCCCGCACGCGAGTTCTCGATTTAGTCATATTTTTTGGTATCCGATCTTTGGCAGCAACTATGACCATTGTGACAAAATAAGAGTAGATTTTGCCCCCACTGCCCAGGATAACGTTCATGCTCCGCCTCTCTGAAGTCAAACTCCCACTAGAACACACTGAAGCAGATATCCAGTCCGCCATTCTCAAAAAACTCTCCCTCGCTCCCAAGGATTTGATTCGGCACAAGATTTTTAAGCGGAGCTATGATGCGCGCAAACGCGGCGCAGTTTCTTTTGTATATATTATTGACATCGAGACAACTAGAGAGCAACAGCTACTACAGAGATTTAAAAAAGATCCGCATATCGTGCCGACTCCAGATACTAGCTATCGGCATGTAACCCAAGCCCACTCTGGATTAGAGTCACGCCCGATCGTGATTGGCTGCGGGCCATGTGGGATGTTTGCAGGGTTATTACTCGCACAGATGGGATTTCGCCCGATTATTTTAGAACGGGGTAAGGCGGTACACGATCGATCTGTCGATACATTCGGCTTCTGGAGCAAGGCAAAATTTAACCCAGAATCCAATGCTCAATTTGGCGAAGGCGGCGCGGGGACTTTTTCGGATGGTAAGCTGTACAGCCGGATCAAAGATGCCAATCATCACGGGCGGAAAGTATTGACAGAACTAGTTAATGCTGGTGCAGCGTCGGAAATTCTCTACATTAATAAACCCCACATCGGTACATACCGCCTAGTAAAAATTGTCGAAAATATCCGGAATACGATCGCATCATTAGGCGGTGAAACTCTCTTTCAGAGTCGGGTAGAACAGCTTAATATCGAAAATGGGCAAGTCTGCGGCGTAACTCTAGCTGGTGGCGAATATATCCCCAGCAACCATGTGATTCTCGCAGTCGGACATAGCGCCCGCGACACCTTTGAGATGCTCCACCATGCGGGAGTATACATCGAACCCAAGCCCTTCTCGATCGGGTTTCGCGTCGAGCATCCCCAAACCGTCATCGATAAATGTCGGCTGGGATCTCAAGCCGGACATCCGATGCTCGGCGCGGCTGACTATAGCCTAGTCCATCATTGCGCCAACGGTCGATCGGTTTATAGCTTTTGTATGTGTCCGGGTGGGCAAGTTGTCGCAGCGACATCTGAAGTGGGGCGGGTAGTGACAAATGGGATGAGCCAGTACGAGCGCAGCGGTAAGAATGCTAATAGTGGCATCGTCGTGGGTATTACGCCCGAGGATTATCCGGGTAGCCCGATTGCTGGCATCGAGTTTCAGCGACGGTTAGAAGAGAAGGCATTTGCGCTCGGTGGTGGCACCTATGAGGCTCCAGGACAACTGGTAGGTGACTTTTTGGCGGCTCAAGCCTCCAGTCAGTTAGGGACTGTCAAACCGTCATATAAGCCTGGTGTCCACCTGTGCGATCTGAGTGCGAGTCTACCAGATTACGCGATCGAGGCGATTCGGGAAGCGATTCCAGCATTTGACAAGCAGCTCGATGGTTTTGCCATGCACGATGCCGTGCTGACAGGGGTCGAAACCCGCACCTCATCGCCGATTTGTATCAAGCGCGGGGATGACTATCAAAGCCTGAATACCAAGGGTTTATATCCCGCTGGCGAAGGGGCTGGCTATGCTGGGGGTATTCTCTCAGCAGGGGTGGATGGGATTAAGGTCGCTGAAGCTGTTGCTTTGAGTATTCAGAAACAGTTAATTTCCTAACCAGTAAACCGTCCCTCAAAATTTTCATAATTCTACTAACAGCACTAAATTCTCTTCCTCGCTCGTTATGCTAGATCGTATTACCGATCGCAATCCCAATCCTCCCATCACCTATGTCTACGCAGGATTGTGTCCCCACAGTGGCAAAATATTAAAATTACCACGTACTCATGAAGTAGAACAGATCGCCCGTAATTTGATGGTAGAAATGGCACGGGAAGAAGATATATATGCCCGCGAAGGTAAGATGTATGGGGTGTTATTGGTAGAAACAACTACAGGGGAATATTACTCGATTAAGGCTTTTTCGGGATTACTTAATGGCGAGGCGATTGTGGCTG
This sequence comes from Chamaesiphon sp. OTE_8_metabat_110, assembly GCF_031382685.1. Lineage (NCBI taxonomy): Bacteria > Bacillati > Cyanobacteriota > Cyanophyceae > Gomontiellales > Chamaesiphonaceae > Chamaesiphon > Chamaesiphon sp. OTE_8_metabat_110. The sequence goes on from NZ_JANMZA010000632.1 coordinate 7,857, forward strand.
GATGGGTACCGCCAATTCCGGGGCGCGATCGAGTGGCGATCTCGGAAGCTGCTACACTAGCGGATCTAGCCGCGATGAAACAAGAATTAATCGCATTAGATCGCATCCCAGCGCGAGAACACTATCGATTATTAACAGCGGAATTTGCAGCTAAATTAGAGAAATTATCGATCGAGCATCGTCAGCGCAAGGCATTTCGACAGCAACAGCGACAACAGGAATCTACTCTTAGCGGCTTGGCAGTAACAGCAGCCTTAGACGAACTCACCGCTCAAAGCCGCCAGGACGGACGCGAACGCCGTCAACTCAAACAAGCGCGCGATGCAGTTTTACAGCCGCTACAGGAGCTTTTAAACAGGACTGACGATCGAATTCGCGAACTCAAGCAACTACGCAAAATTCGATCGCGCGAACTTCAGACACAGATGCACGATGCTTATCGGTTGATGAACTTTTTGGGCACATCTAGCTCGTTGCGAGAATTGATGCCAGCAGGTATTCCGACAGGAACTGGCGATTGTTGTGCGCCGAAGTTGCTGCATTATGCCGCCAGTCAAGGGTTGAAACCGATCGCAATGGCGGAGTTTTGGTGGGGAGGTGCGGGAGACGGGGAGACGGGGGGACTGGGGGATGAGGAGACGGGGAGAAGAATTCAGGGGGAGTTTTATGGGGCTTGTGTGGAGCGGTGTCAGCCGCTGATGGGGTTCATGTTGGCGGGGTTGTCGCCGCAACCGTCAGAGTTGGATTTACCGATTATTTATGAAGATGAATATCTAATTGCTGTTGATAAACCTGCCGGACTATTATCTGTACCTGGACGGACGATCGATCTACAGGATAGCGTGCTGACTCGATTGCGGGAATTATATCCCGAAATTTATAGCGTTCATCGACTCGATCGAGATACGTCGGGGATACTATTACTCGCGCGGGATAAATTGACTTACCGACATCTGAGTCAGCAATTTGAGGCGCGACAAACGCACAAGGTTTATGAGGCGATTTTAGGTGGCAGGATTGGATTAGAAAAAGGCTCGATCGGTCTACCATTATGGGGCGATCCGCTCGATCGACCGCGCCAAAAGGTAGACTTTAGTTTGGGTAAACCTAGTTTGACAAAGTTTCAGGTAGTGGGGCAAATCGATGGCTACACGCGGATTGAGTTTATGCCTGTGACTGGTCGATCGCATCAGTTACGCGTCCATGCAGCCGATGCTCGTGGGCTTGGTGTGTGTATTTTAGGCGATCGACTCTATGGTTGTCAGGCGAATGTAGAAAGATTGCATCTCCATGCGCGAGAACTGAGTTTTATACATCCAGATACATTAGAACGAATTTCGATTCAAACTCAGTGCCCATTTTAGATCTGGCGGATGGGATCGATCGAGATAAAATACAGATATAGTGACGCTGACTAAAGTAAGAACTTGTGAAGGTGTCTAGAGAATCAATCGTTATTAGCCACTATGACACAAGCCAGAGAACCAGACGATACAGATCTAATTAGATCGCTCCGAAGACTGGATAGAAGAGTGAGTAGACTTGAAGACACTCAGGTGACTTGGAGAGAATTAAATGACTCTTTTAATCGCGTCTATGAGGAAATCGACGCACTGGAAGAAAACATGAATAGACGGTTTGACGAGCAAAGCCAGAAACAAGACGAACAAAATCGGAAAATCGATATTATCTTACGGCATATCACCGGACAGGGCAACTCTTAGCTTCAAATGCTCATATCTTACGAGATTCCCGACTTCTTCGAGAAGTCGGGAATCTCCTCCACCATCTAACCCTCCCCTTTACCCTCTACCCTCTACCCTCTATTCCCTACTCCCTATCCCCTAACTCTGCTAGAGTAAGATCTGAGAAATTTAAGTGTTGTAAACCTAGCATGGCAGAAACTCTATTTTTTAATGCCCTCCGTGCCGCGATCGATGAAGAGATGGCGCGGGATTCAGCAGTCATGGTGATGGGTGAAGATGTCGGACACTACGGCGGTTCGTACAAAGTCACCAAAGACCTCTATAAGAAGTATGGAGACATGCGGGTACTAGATACCCCGATCGCCGAAAATAGTTTTACGGGGATGGCTGTAGGGGCTGCCATGACCGGACTGCGACCGATTATTGAAGGGATGAATATGGGGTTTTTGCTCCTTGCCTTCAACCAGATTTCTAATAATGCGGGGATGTTGCGCTACACCTCTGGTGGTAATTTTACAATTCCGTTGGTAATTCGCGGCCCTGGTGGTGTGGGTAGACAGTTGGGTGCGGAACATTCCCAGCGTTTAGAAGCCTATTTCCAAGCAGTTCCGGGTCTGAAAATCGTCGCTTGTTCGACGCCACGCAATGCTAAAGGGTTGCTCAAGTCGGCAATCAGAGATGAGAATCCCGTCTTATTCTTTGAGCATGTCCTGCTCTACAACCTCAAGGAGGACTTGCCAGATGATGAATATCTCCTCCCACTGGACAAAGCCGAAATCGTGCGTCCTGGTAAAGATGTCACCGTCCTCACCTACTCACGGATGCGCCATCACTGTACCCAGGCGATGAAATCCCTCGAAGGTAAAGGTTACGATCCCGAAATTATTGACTTGATTTCGCTCAAACCGTTAGATCTCGAAACAATTGGGGCATCGATTAAGAAGACGCATAAAGTCATCATTGTTGAAGAGTGTATGCGGACTGGCGGTATCGGTGCTGAATTAACGGCTTCGATCGTGGATAATTTCTTTGATGAATTAGATGCGCCCGTCTTGCGGATGTCGTCACAGGATATTCCGACTCCTTATAATGGAAAGTTAGAATACCTGACGATTATTCAACCCCCACAGATTGCGGAAGCGATCGAGAAAATGGTTGATGGCAAACTCTAAAGATGTGGCGTAAATGGGTGCAGGGTCAACAGAGCGAACTGGCGATCGTCACATCCTCTAGACCCCACAGCCCATAACAATATCCGGTATCAATTTAAATTTAATTGCCGATCGCTAAAATTTAGCTTTTCTAATATAAAAACTTAATTATCGACTATCCCGTATCCTTAGTTTCAACTTATGCAAAAACAGCGTGTTATTTTAGGCTTAATTTTAGTCTTAGTTATCGCTGCGATTACGTTGCTAGTCAACAAGCCAATGCGCTTGGGATTAGATTTACAAGGCGGATCGCAATTGACTATTCAGATAAAACCAACTAAAGATCGCCCCACGATCTCCGACCAAGATATCAGTGCTGTTCAAAAGGTAATTGAAAATCGGATTAATGGTCTAGGTGTATCGGAAGCACTGATCCAATCGGCTGGTAATAATCAGATTTTAGTCCAATTACCTGGCGTTAACGATCCGCAGCAAGCAGAACGCGTTCTCGGCGGTACAGCTCAACTCGAATTTCGCGAACAAAAAGCTGGCACTGAGGGACAATTGAGTGCAGAGCTACCAGTACTCAAAGCCGCAAAAGACCAGCAAGCAGCTTTGAAGAAGTCTAAATCCACAGACAAACAAGCGATCGCCAAAAATCAAGCCGCGATCGAGCAATCCTACGTTGAGATTAGCAAATTGTTCGATCCTGCCGCAATTACGGGTAAGCAACTCAGACGCGCCAATCCCGAACCAGTGGGTGCTGGCGCGTGGGAAGTCTCGATCGAATTTGACGGTGCTGGTGGCGATGCTTTTGCCAAACTAACCAAAAATTTAGCAGGAACGGGTCGCTCGATCGGTGTTTTCCTGGATAATGACCCGATTAGCACCCCAACTGTCGGCGCACAATTTGCCGCAACGGGGATTGCTGGCGGTAAAGCCGTGATTACGGGCAACTTTACTACCGAAGCAGCCAATGACTTAGCCGTGCAACTTCGAGGTGGTTCCCTGCCTTTTCCCGTCGAAATTGTCGAAAACCCCACTGTTGGTGCAACACTGGGGCGAGACAGCATCTTAAGTAGTGTTTATGCAGGTATCGGTGGATTGATACTAGTCGCCATCTTTATGGCTGTATACTATCGCTTACCCGGAATAGTAGCGGACTTTGCGCTGATAATTTACTCGCTCCTCTCATTAGCCGCTTTTAATATTTTAGAAGTCACCTTGACGCTCCCAGGCATCGCTGGATTTATTCTCAGTATCGGGATGGCTGTCGATGCCAACGTGCTGATCTTCGAGCGCACCCGCGAAGAACTCCAGACGGGTAAAACTTTGTATAAGTCGGTAGAGGCAGGTTTTCACCGCGCCTTCGATAGTATCTTGGATAGCCACGTCACAACGTTGATTTCCTGCGGTGCTTTATTCTTCTTCGGTTCGGGATTGGTAAAAGGATATGCCGTTACTTTAGCAGTTGGGGTCGCGATCAGTTTATTTACATCGCTGACTTGTACCCGCACATTTTTGCTGTTATTAGTGCTAGGTTTTCCCGCCCTCCGTCAAAAAACCCAGCTTTTTGCTCCCAATGTCCCTAGCTTAGTAACTAAGTAAATAAGCTATTAAATTATGAAGAAATTCAGTGTTACTAAACAGCGTAAATGGTGGTGGCTGTTATCCAGCGCCGTAATTTTAGCGGGAATTGTTTCGATGATTTTATCGTGGACAAATCCAGAGATCGGATCGCCTTTACGGAGAGGATTAGATTTTACAGGCGGCTCGAAATTACAGTATGAACTCGACTGTAAGATCGCGAATAATTGTAAACCGATCGATATTGCAATCGTGCGCGAGATCGTCAAGAATCAGGGAATTGTCGAGCCGATCATTCAAGTGGTGGGTAAAGATTCGACAGGTTTATCGATTAGAACTAAAGATCTCAAAGTTGACTCTAGAACTAAACTCGAAGCTGCCTTGAGTGAAAAAATCGGTAAATTCGATCCTCAGAAAACCCAAAATGACACTGTTGGGCCGACTCTCGGCGAGGAATTATTTAGAAATGGCTTGATTGCGATCGGCTTATCATTTGGATTGATTCTGTTATATCTCACCTTCCGGTTCAAATTTGACTATGCTTTCTTTGCCTTTATCGCACTATTCCATGACGTCTTGATTACTACTGGCATTTTCTCGATTTTGGGTTTAGTTAGTGGCGTAGAAATCGACAGTTTATTTGTCGTAGCACTATTGACAATTATCGGTTTTTCTGTTAACGATACGGTCGTTATTTACGATCGTATTCGGGAAGTAATCACGATCGATCCCAACCAACCGATCGACAAAATTGTAGACGATGCGGTCAATCAAACCATGTCTCGATCGATCAACACTACTTTAACTGTACTGCTGACATTACTATCGATTTATTTATTCGGGGGTGAAACACTCAAGAACTTTGCCTTATGCTTGATTATTGGCTTCACGGCTGGAGCCTATTCGAGTATTTTTATCGCTAGTACCCTCTTCGCTTGGTGGCGCGAACGTCATCCCACGCCGTCCAATCCAGCTCCTATCGGTACTGAATCCTAGCAGATACTTTTTGAGTTGCTGCAATGACAAACTTGCTATTCTATGTCTAAAGTGAATTTACCAGCAGATGCTCTAGAAATCGAACTCGACCCAATTTTTAAAAACCAAGTGGCTCGCCTCTATCGCATCACTATCTATCTGCGATGGATTGCGATCGGATTATTATGGTTGACAGTAGGTGCCTATAGTCTCTGGGAATTGCGTTATCCTATTAGTCTGATTCAAGAAGATTTTACCTGGGCTGCGGTTAGATACGGACTGGCTTTTCAGCCGATTCCGGCTTTTGGTTTGTGTTTGTGTATCGGGATGATGGCAGGCACTTTAGTCTGGCAAAGCCGAAATCAGATCTGGGGCTTACCTACACCAGAATATCAACGATTGATTAGGCAAGTGGGTGAGATTCGCAAGCAAGGTAGTTCTCATCCGCTCTGGAAATGGGTAGTGAAATCAGTGGATAGTGAATAGTGGATAGTGGATAGCGATTCGTGTTCCAACATACTTACAGCAAGGATCTGTAGGTTGGGTTGCGGATGCGCGCTCCTCGGGTTCCCCGAGGGTTTAGCGCACCAAGCAGAAGAATGAAACCCAACACACTCACCCAAAGTTTCTTGATTCCATCAACGACGTATAGCAATGGCTTAATCACCAATTCCCATGCAATCTCCTACCTTAGACTCCCAACATCCGCCGGAACCTAAACTTATCGATGCTTGCGTGCATTGTGGCTTTTGTTTGTCCACTTGCCCTAGTTATCGCGTGTTGGGGACAGAGATGGATTCGCCTCGGGGACGAGTATACATGATGGATGCCCTCAATCAGGGTGAAATCGACCTCACACCTGCGGTTGTCAGTCATTTTGATAGTTGCTTGGGTTGTCTGGCATGTACGAC